>JACQEC010000065.1 GCA_016200765.1 Chloroflexota bacterium
GATGTCGACCGGCTGCGCCGTGAAATCGACGCTTGGGAAACCGAACGCAATGCGCGCGGCGCCACCGTGCATTGGCAATTTCAATGCGCCGATGCACGCCTCAAACTCAAATCCCTTTACCCATCATAATTCCTGTGGTCGCCCACTAGGTGGAGCGTGGCGTTCAGCCCGGATGGCAGCCTGCTGGCCTCTGAGCATGGACACAAGATCGATCTGTGGTGGGCGAGCGACGGCAGTCTCGTGCGCACGCTGAAGGGGCACGCCAATGCGGTGTGGACCGTGACGTTCAGCCCGGATGGCAGCCTGTTGGCCTCGGGAGGTTGGGACAAGATCGTGCGGTTGTGGCGGGTGAGCGACGGCAGCCTTGCGCGCACGCTAAGAGGGCACACCAACGAGATGTTTAGTGTGGCAAGAGGGCACGCCAACGGGGTGTTTAGCGTGGCGTTCAGCCCGGATGGCAGCCTGCTGGCCTCGGGGAGTAATGACAACACGGTGCAACTGTGGCGGGTGAGCGACGGCAGCCCCGCGCGCACGCTGAGCGGACACACCGGTCAGGTGTATAGCGTGGCGTTCAGCCCCAACGGCACCCTGCTGGCCTCAGGCAGTGGGGACAATACCGTGCGGCTGTGGCGGGTGGGCGACGGTAGCCCCGTGCGCACGCTGAGCGGGCACACCGATGCGGTGTGGAGCCTGGCGTTTAGCCCCGATGGTAGCCTACTGGCCTCGGGCAGTTTAGACAGCAACGTGCGTCTGTGGCGGGTGAGCGATGGCAGTCTCGCGCGCACTCTGAGCGGCCACACCCTTGGGGTGCAGACCGTGGCGTTCAGCCCGGATGGCCTCCTACTGGCCTCCGGGAGCAGGGATGGAACTATTGGGTTGTGGGGAGTGCAGTAAGGTCGGCGATGGCCGTACCGGTCATGGCCGGGCGGGTCGTTGGGTTAAGCGTTACAACTGGCGGAGTCTGGGAAGTTTGACCAGCAGGAGCGCGGAGCCGAGCACTGAGATGATCCCGCCCATCGCCAGCGCCAGCGGCGCGCCGGTGATCTCGGCGGCGCCGCCGATAATCAGGTTGCCAATCGGCTGAAGGCCCCAGGTCAGCGCAAAAACGCTCATGATGCGGCCGACATATTCCGGCTTGCTCTGCATCTGCAAGAGCGTCTGGATCAGCGCCGAGGCAATCGCCCAGAGGATGCCGGCGGCGGCAAGGGCAAGCAGTGAAAGCGGGAACCACGGCGAGAGCGCGAAGGCGGCGATGGCCGCGCCGTAGATCGTGGTGGTAGCGGCGGCCAGTCGCCCTTTGGCCTTCAGGTCGCCCGCGCTCGCCAGCCCCAGCGCCGTGACGAGCGCGCCCGCGCCGATGGCCGAGGTCAAGAGGCCCAGCCCGGTCGGGCCGACGTTCAGAATATCGTTGGCGAAGAGCGGCAGTAGTTGCTGGTAGGGGAACGCGAAGATGGTCGGCATGGCGACCAGCGTCATCAGGCCGAGCAGGGTCTTGTCGCTAAAGAGATAGCGGACGCCGTCGGTCAGGTTGCGCAGTGGACTGCGCGCGCGGTCAATCGGGGCTTGGGGCGGCACGCGCATCTGCAGGACGTTGACGAACGCCCAGATGTAACCGACGGCCTGCACCCAGTAACAGCCTTTGACGCCGACGGTGGCGATCAACACTCCGGCGATGGACGGCCCGACGATGCGCATGGTATTCATGCCCACCGAATGCAGGGCCACCGCGTTCACCAGACCGTCACGCCCAACCAGCGTCGGCATCATCGCCTGCCGGGTTGGCACGTTGATCGCCTGCATCACGCCAAACAGGAACGACAGCAACAGGATGTGCCATAACTCAATCAGGCCGAACGTCAACAGGAGCGCGTAGGCCAGCGCGATGCCCATGCCGAGCATCTGGTTGACCATCAGCAGTTTCCAGCGGTTGACGCGGTCGGCCAGCACGCCGCCCACCAGCGAGAAGAGCAGCAGCGGGATGCCGCTGACGAAGCCGCTGATGCCGAGCCACGCGGCGGAGTGGGTCATGTCGAAGACCAGCCAGCCAACCGCCACGCTGTTCATCCAGTAGCCCGCCTGCGTCGCCAGATTGCCGGTCCACAACAGCCGGAAGTTGCGATGGCGCAGTGAGGAGAAGGTGCGCAGGGCGAAGGCGCGCGGGGCGGTAGGGGCGGGTCTTGTACCCGCCCTAGCGCGAGCCGCGTCAATCGCTAGCGGCAGGGCGTCAGAGGTGTCGTCCACAGTTCTTTCTTCATGCCGATTTAACGGGGAGATGATTAGCCAAGCAAACTAATGAAACTTTACATCATTCGTCACGCCCAGTCAACTAACAACGTGCTGACCGAAGCCGAGTGGAATACCCGCGACAGCGACCCGCCGCTGACCGCTCTCGGTGAACAGCAGGCGGAGGTCGTCGCCCGCCATCTGGCCGAGACCGCCGACCTTGAGAACCCGTGGTCAAACCACCGGCGCGTTGGCCGCGGATACGGCATTGACCACCTCTACTGCAGTCCGATGGCGCGCGCCTTGCAGACGGCGCAACCGGTCGGGGACGCACTGGGGCTGAACCCAGAAGTGTGGGTGGACATCCACGAGCAGGGAGGCATCTATCTGAATCACGGCGAGGAGCGGGGGAAAGTCGGCTATCCGGGCAAAAGCCGCGGGCAGATGCTGGATCAGTTTCCAAGCTACATCCTGCCCGATGCCGTCGGCGACGAGGGTTGGTGGACGGGGGATTACGAAGACCTGGCGGGTTGCCACCGGCGCGTCCTGCGCGTGGCGGAGGCCCTGCGCCGGCAGGCCTCCGGCGACGAGCGCATCGCCCTCGTCACGCACGGCACGTTCATTGACGTCCTGCTCAAGGCGCTGGTCAATCAGTTACCGGACGCGCCGCTCTTCTTCCCGCATTACAACACCGCCATCACGCGCATTGATTTCCGCCCTGATGGGCATATGGCGATCTGTTATCTCAATAAGGTGGGGCATCTGACGGCCGAACTGCTCTCGTAGCGACTTTACGGCTCGTCGCGCTTCAAGAACACGCTCATGCAGTGAATCGCGCCCCAGCCCTTGCGGATTTCGCTGACGTCTACCTCAATCACGTCCACGTCTTTGCTTTCCAGCAGGTCGCGCGTGCGCGGATTGCCCGCCGGGAACACCACCTTGCGCGGGCCGAGCGCGACCCAGTTCAGCGCGCTGCCGTTCTTGATTTCGTCCAGCGAGGGCGCTTCGAGGATTTCGTAGCCGCGCTTGCGCAGGGCCATGACCACATCGTGCGGCACCTGCCATGGAAAGATCATGCACAGGTTGTAGTCGAGCATGTTCATCAGGCCGTCCACGTGCGCGTGGCCGTAAGGAATCTGGAAGGGGATGATCTCCTCCACGCCCATGCCGCGCAGGGCCTCGCTCACCTGCCGCGCGCCCTCGGCGTTACAGCGCACGCCCGTGCCCAGAATCACTGTCCGGCGGTCCACCCACATCGCGCACGCGCCCTCAAAGGTGCCTGTGCCGGTCACGGTGCGGACAATTGGCACGCCGTGCTTGGCGAGCGTCAGCGCCGCGTAGCGCTCCTCGCCGCGCCGGAACGGCATGGCGTGGCGCGCCACAATCGCGCCTTCGGGCGTCATAAAGACCGAGTCGCGCATAAACAGCGCGTTGGGGCGGTCTTCGCGCATCTCCTCCACCAGCACCACCCGCGCGCCGTGCCGGCGGTAGATGTCGGCGAGGTTGTCGAACTGCGCGCGCGCTTTGACCGGGTCCATCACGTCGAGCCAGCGCCACTCCGCCGGATCGGTGACGCGCTCGATCTCTTTGCCCGGCCGGCGCAGCATCACCGCGCGCAGGGCGCCCACCTCGGACGCGCAGCCCCACTCGCCCCAGTAGTCTTTGAGTTGGTCGCTGAACAGTCCTTCATCGGAAAACCACTTTTCGCCGGACTCGGCGTAAATTGGATGGGACATGCTTATTGCCCGCGCGCGCTGACGACGACCCGATTGCGCCCTTCGTTCTTGGCGCGATAGAGCGCGTCATCCGCGGCTTGAATGAGGCCCTCTTTGGTTTCGCCGTGTTCGGGGTAAGTGGCGATGCCCAGCGAGAGGGTCAGCGCGCCCAGCATCTGCCCCATGTACTGCACACGCAGTCCCTCGGCGCGCGCCCGCAAGTTCTCCGCGCGCTTGAGGGCCGTTTCCAGCGGCGCGCCGGGCAAGATCAGGGTAAACTCCTCGCCGCCGTAGCGGCAGGCAACGTCTTCTTTGCGAATTTCGCTTTGCAGGAAGCGCCCGAGGTCCTTCAACACGGCATCGCCCGCCTCGTGGCCGAAGGTGTCGTTGAACAGCTTGAAGTGGTCGAGGTCGAGCATGATCAGTGAGAGCGGGGTGTGCCGGCGCACCGCCCGCGCCATCTCGCGGGCCAGCGTTTCTTCCATATAGCGGCGGTTGAACAGACCGGTCAGCGAGTCGCGGATAGAGAGCGCGCGCAGGGTATCGCGCAGGCGCAGGTTCGCCAGCGCCAGCGCGCACGTTTCGGCCATGCCCACCGCGAGCCGCCGCTTCGCTTCCAGCTGATGCTCCACATCCTCCGCCCGGTTGAGCGCGCTGACCAGCAGGTGCAGGACGCCGAGCGTCTCGTTCTGCGCGGTCATCGGCAGGCACAGGTAGGCGTGCAGGTCGTTTCGCGAGCGGACGTGATGGCACAGCAGGCTCGCGCCGCCATCCAGTTCGAGGTGCGCCTGGCCGCGCCGCAGGCCCCAACAGGCCTCGGGCTCAAAGACACGCTCCTCCGGCGGCGCGTCACCCCAGACCGACATCGCCTCGGCCAGATTGCGCGACGCGCTGAAAATGAACAGCCCGCCGGAGTCGCCGGGAAACAGCCTGCGCGCCGCCTGATTGATGACCTGATAGGCTTCGGCCGCTGTGGCGCAGACCTGCAACATATCGCCCAGCTCGGTCAGCGCGCCCATCTCGTAGTTGCGCTGTTCCAGTTCGCCGGCGCGCCGTTGCAGTTCGGCATTCGCCTGTTGCAAGGCCGCCTCGGCGCGCGCGCTGTGTTCCAGTTCATGGCGCAGGTACTCGTTGGCCTGCGAGAGTTCCTCGATGCGCTCGCGCACGCGCACCTCCAGATCAGCGCGCGCCGTGCTGAGCGACACGAAGAGATTTTGCAGCTCCTCGGCCAGCATATTAATGCCGGTGATGATCCCATCTACCTCGTCCGCGCGGTCGCCGGTCGTCGCGCGCGCGTTCAGGTTTCCGCTGGTCAACTGAAGGATAACGTCCAGAGCGTGGGCAATACGCGGGTCATCAGCTGAAGTGGTCACGACCATACTCCTATCATACCCGGCCGGAGAGGGCTGGGGATTGGCGTCTGCAATTATAGCAGATGTCGCTTCAGGGATATCGTCCGGCTGGCGGCTACGCCACAAACCGTTTCAGCCATTTAAGCGCTTCGGTTTCGGACGTGAACATCTTGATGGGGACTTTGGGTGTGTGCAGACCTAAAAAGAAGTTCGCCAGCACGCGGCTCACCGGCGAACTGACGAGTAGGGCTACCGCTTTGGTGATGCGGCTGGCGGGGCTGGCATAGTAGGCGCGGGCTTCGCGGTCAACAAACTTCGTCCGGCGCATGTCCACCAGCAGGGGAATATATTCCCCGTGGGTGAGCCGCACAATGGCGGCCACGCTCTCCTTGGCTTGCGCCAGCGAAATCTCGGCCTGCGGCGCCCATATCTGTCGGACGATTCCATCGTCTCCCAGCCACACATTGAACATGAAAGCGATTCCTTTGAATAGAGCCACAAACCCGGCAAACGACGCATAACTCCGCGGGAAACGCACAGGGGACGAGTGGCCGATAGCGAATAGCCGATGGCAGATAGCCGATAGCAAACCCCCATCCGCCATCCGCCATTTGCCATCAGCCACTCGTCACCCGTCAGCCGTGTGCGCGCCCTGGGTTGTTCTATTATAGGGCGATTGCGGGCAGAATGCTATAGGTATGTCTACCCATTTTTGGGGGGAGATTCCGGCTGGCCGGGCAAGGATGCGTCCTGCAAGGAGATAATCCCGCGCCGCAGGGCAGTTTGCGCATGGCCTTACTGCGGTGCTTTTCTGCGGTGCGCGGGCTGATGGACAGCCGTTTGCCGATCTCGGGGTTGCTCAAGTTCTCGACGGCCATATGCAGTACCTGCCGCTCGCGCAGGGACAGCGTTTCATAGGCATCGTGCGCCGCCGTCTGGGCCCTCTGCCAGTAGGATTCTATGGCCCGCTCGGCCAGACGCGGGCTCAAGTACCGGTGGCCGGATACCACGGTCCGTATAGCGTACAATAAGTCGTCAATGCCGGACTCCTTGAGCACGTATCCAACGGCCCCATTGCGCAGGGCCTCCAGCACGTAGGCGTCGTCGGCGTGCATGGAGAGGGCCACCATGCGCGTCTTGGGGCAGCGGTGGCGCACCGCGCGCATCACGTCTAACCCGTTGAGGCCGGGCATCATCAAGTCTACCAGCAGGACGTCCGGCTTCAACTGCTCCGCTTGCGCGATGGCGGCCACTCCATCGGAAGCCTGACCGACCACCTGCAGGTCGCTTTCGGTCTCCAGCAAGGCGCGGATGCCCTCGCGCACCACCGTGTGGTCATCGGCCAACATGATGCGGATAGGCTTCATGCGCTGTGATTCTCCAAAGGCAAGACGACCTTCATCCGCGTGCCCGCGCCCGGCGCCGACTCCATCACCCACTGCCCACCCAGCAGGGCGGCCCGCTCGCGCATACCGACCAGCCCGCGCGAGGCGCTTGCGCCCAGCGCGGCTGGCACGTCAAAACCGACGCCGCGATCTTCAACCTCGATGTGCAGTTCGCCAGGCTCGCCATGGGTGCCCTTCAGCCGGCAGTCCACCATCACCTGCCCGACCTGCGCATGGCGCGCGGCGTTCGTCAGCGCCTCCTGCACGATGCGGTACGCGGCGGTTTCACCATCTGGCGGCAGACGTTGCTCCAGCAGGCCGCTGTGATGGAAGTGGACCTCCACGCCGGTCTGGGCTGTGTAGCGCTCGAAGAGGGAGCGCAGGGCGGGCACGAGGCCGAGGTCGTCCAGCACCGGTGGCCGCAGTTGGCGCGACAGGTCGCGCACGCGCGCGATCAAATCCTGAACCGAAGCGAGGGCGTTATCCAGATGGGCGCGCGCGCCCTCCGGCGGCAGACGGGTGCTGATTTCCAGCGCGAGCTTCAGACCGGTCAGCGCCTGACCGATCTCGTCGTGCAGTTCGCGTGCCATACGCTTCCGCTCGGCCTCCTGCGCTCCCACCAGCTGATGCGACAGCGCCTGTAACTGCTCGCGGCTGGCGCGCGCCTGCTCAAACAGGATCGCGTTTTCAATCGCCACGGCCGCCGGCGCCGCCAGCATCTCGGCCAGCCGCACGTGCTCCTCGCGGAAGAAGCCCGCTTCGGCCTTGTCGAGCGAGTAGAGTCCGATCACCTGCCCACCCGCCACCAGCGGCACGCCCAGCCAGCCGCGGACATGCTCTCCGACTCGCACTTGCCGGTCCCAGCCCGGTTGGGCGTGCGTATCGGGCAGCCAGACGCTCTGCCGGCTGGCGATGAGTTTCTGCAGGATCGGCTTGGTCTTCACGTCGAGGACCAGCGCCAGCGCCTGTTCCGCCATGCCCCAGCGCTGGTAGCCGCGCGCGGCCCGCACCGTCAGGCGGGCGCCATGGTCATCCAACAGCATCACATTGGCGCTGTCGTAGGGAATCAACCGTTGCAGGTTGGTCAACAGGGTTTCAAGCACGGTCGGCAGGTCGAGCGTTCGCGTCAAAGCGAGGTTAGCCTCGCGCACGGTTTCGGCCACCTGCCGCGCGCGCTGTTCGGCTTCGAACAGGCGCGTGTTGACGACGGCGCTGGCCGGCGTTCTCACGTCCGCCGGCAGTGTCGCTTCGCGGCTACGCTGGTCGGGCGGAGCGTCCCGGTTTGAGTCCTCCACAAACAGCACGCCGATCAACTCTTGCCGGTAGAGCATAGGCACGGCCACCACGGCGCGGATGGGCAAGCCTTCAAACTGCAAGCGGCGCTGGGGCCAATTTTGGTAGTCATCCACGATCAGCGGCTTGCGCGTCTGGAACACCAACCCGGCCAACCCTTCGTCTATGCGCTGGCGCGGATACAGAGTAATGGCTTGGTGTTGCATCACGACCAGTTCGAGGTCTCTGCGCGCGGCGTCGTAGAGCAAGATGCCGCCGTCGGACCCGCGCAACAGGGCAACGGCGCGCTCGACGAGGGTTTTCAGCAGACCCGGCAGGTCGCGATAGACGGTCAGGTCGTGGCTGACCTCGTAGAGCGCCGCAAACTCCTCGGCGCGGCGCCGGGTTTCCGACAACAGCCGCGCATTGACGATAGCCTGCGCGGCCTCATCGGCCAGCCCTTGCAATAGGCTCAACTCGTCGGCGCTGAACTCGCGCACCGCGCCGAGCGAATAGACTTGCAGGGTGCCGATCAATTGACCTTCACGAATCATGCTTGTGTAGGCGAAGGTGCGTATGCCATAGGCGGCGTAGAGCCGGGCGTTGTGCATGTCGGGTCGAGCCTGCGTATCGCGGACGACCTGCATCGGCCCGAATCGCTGCACGGCGGCGTCGTACGCGGCGCGCGGGACAGGTGTATGCTGGCGCTGGTATTCGGGCGGCAGGCCCACGCAGGCGACCACAACCATGAGGTTTTTCTGATCATCGCACAGGGTGACGGTGGCGGCCTGTGCGTTCAGCGCGCGCGCCGTTTCCTCACAGATCGCTTTCAGCACCGCCTCCAGGTCCAACTGGGCGTTGAGGCGGGCGGCGGCATGGGCCAGCGCTTCGGCGCGCGCCGCCTGCCGGCGGATTTCCGCCTCGGCCTGTTTGCGCTTGGTGATGTCGCGCACCACGCTGACCACGCGGATGCGCCGGCCGGTCTCGTCGTAGATGGCTTTGACCGTATGCTCGCTGAGGAAGACGCCGCCGTCCTTACGCCGCATCTGAAACTCGCCCTCGAACACGCCGCAGGTGTCCAGCGCCGGGAAGAGCCAGCGGCCAAACTCCTCATACCTCTCGCGGCTGACGTGCAGGAACTCGGTATTGCGGCCAATCACTTCGGCTGGGGTGTAGCCAAAGACCTTGGCGACCGCCTGGTTGCACGAGACGGTCGTGCGCGTGGCTGAGTCCACCACCAGCACGGCCTCGCTCAGGCTGTCAAAGGTGCTCTCCAGCAGGGTCGTGGACGCGCGCAGGGCCTGCTCGGCCCGCTTGCGCTCGCTGATATCCTGTAGCAAGGCGATCACGCACGGCTCGCCATCCAGTGTGACCCATTGCAGGGTGGCCAGCGCCACGCGCGTCTCGCCCGATTTCGCGCGCAGGGCCAACTCGACGCTATCGCGGGTGCGCCGCTCGCGCAAATCTTGAACGACGCGGGCATAAGCCGCCGGCTCTGCCCAGAGATTCAAGGCGAACGCGCTGTGGGCGATCAGCTCGCCGCGTGTATAGCCGACGATGCGCAGGCAACTGTCGTTCACCTCGACGATGCGCCCATCGGCGACTGCGCTGATCAGGATGCCTGCCGGGTTCGCGTGAAAGGCCGCGGTGAAGCGCGCTTCGCTCTCGCGCAGAGACTGCTCGGCGCGCTGCTGCCGCCGGCTTTCGGCTGCGCGCAGTTCGGCGAAGGCTTGCCGTACTTCAGGCGATGCCAAATGGTGCCGGAGCAGCATCTCCATCTGCTGCCAGAGCGATTCGCTTGGCGGCGGTCTGCGTGGTGTGTGTCTTGCCAAGGGTGTCTGCCTTCCTCTGCGCTACGGCGAAGCAGGATCGTCGGGGGTCGCGCTGTCGAACACGGCTACGGTCTCAATGTGAAATGTCTGGGGAAACATGTCGAACGGCTGCGCCTCCACCAGGTGATAGCCGCCGGCGACGAGGCGCTTCGCGTCGCGCGCCAGCGTGCTGGGGTCGCAACTGATGTAGACGATACGGGGAACTCGGCGTTGGATGATGGCGTCGAGCACGGCGGGCGCGCAACCCTCGCGCGGCGGGTCGAGCACGACGGCGTCGAAGTTATCGGTCAACTGCGGCAGAACCGTCTCGACCTTGCCCTCGACAATCTGCACGTTGGAAAAAGTCCGGGCGTTGGCGCGCGCGTCGCGCGCCGCAGAGGGCGCGCTCTCGATGGCGACCACCTTTTGCGCGAACGGCGCGAGCGCCAGCGCAACCGTGCCGACGCCGCAATAGGCGTCCAAGAGGGTCAGGTCTCTGGCGATGGGCGCACCACCGTTGAGCGTTTGAGCGTTAGCGCGTGAACGCGCAACCCGTAACGCTCCACGATCTTGCGCCTGCTCAATCACCCAGTCCTTTAACCACCTCATCAGCCGCTCCGCCTGCGGGGTGTTGACCTGAAAGAAACTGGCCGCGGAGACCTGAAACGATTGGCCGTTGAGCGATTCGTGGAAGTGATCGTCACCGGCCAGCACGATCTCGCGGCCCCCGGCCAGCTCGACCACCACGTTCACCGGCAGGTCAATCTCCGCTTCGGGCGCTTCGTCGCTAGACAGGCCCAGCGCGGCCAGGCGCTCGCCGCTGTTGACTCCGGCGCGCAAGACCACCTTCTCTAAATCCGGCAAGGCGAGGTCCAGCTCGCGCCAGAGGGACTCGACGGGCGCGGCCAGAATATGGCACTCCTCAATCGCGATGATCTGGTGGCTTCTGGCGGCCATAAAGCCCATCCGTCCCTGCCGGTCAACATGAAACTGGATATGGTTGCGATAGTGCCACGGGCTGTCCGCGCCCAGCGCCGGCCGCACTGGCGGGTCGCTCAAGCCGCCGAGGCGCGTCAACTGCTCGCGCACGATCTGGGTTTTGTACTGAAGTTGCAGGGCGTAGGGGATGTGCTGCCAGTGACAGCCACCGCAAGCGCCGAAGTGCTTACAGCGCGGCGCGACCCGCTCCGGCGCGGGCGTGGGCAGCCGCGTGATGCGCCCGCGCGCAAAGCGCCCATGGTCGGCGACGAGCTCAACCTCGGCCTCGTCGCCGGGCATGGCAAAGGGCACAAAGACCGCTTTGCCTTCGTGGCGGGCCACCGCTTCGCCGCCAAAAGCGATTGAGGTGAAGGTGAGGCGCATCGGACGGCTTCGCCCTTACGGGTAGATGCCGCGCGTGACCAGCGCATCCGCGACACGCTGGGTGGCGACCATCAGCGCGGCGGTGCGCATATCCACCTGGCGCTGAAGGGAGAGGCTATAAACGTCGCCAAAGGCGCGCCGCATGATCTCCTGCACCTTCTGGCTCACCTCGTTCACGTCCCAGAAGAAGTTCTGCAAATCTTGCACCCACTCGAAGTAGGACGCGGTCACGCCTGAAGCGTTGCAGAGGATGTCGGGGATCACGCGCACGCCGTTCTCGTTCAAGATGTCATCCGCCTCCGGCGTGGTCGGGCCGTTGGCGCCTTCGGCAATCAGGCGCGCCCGCACGCGCGGCGCGTTGGCGGCGGTAATCTGCATCTGATAGGCGCAGGGCGCGAGCACGTCGCAGGGCAATTCGAGCAGGTCGGCGTTGGCGATGGCGTCCGCCGAGGGAAACCCGGCCACCTGCCCGCCGGCCTGCTTGTGCGCAATCAACCGGTCAATATCCAGCCCCGCCGGGTTGTACACGCCGCCGCGCGAATCGCTGACGGCGATGATGGTCATGCCCGCGGCCTGCAGAGCCCTGGCCGTGTTGCTCCCGACATGCCCGAACCCCTGCACGGCTACGGTGGCTCCGGCGATGGCGCGGCCTTGCAAGCGCATCGCCTCCAGCACGCACGTCGCCAGCCCGCGGCCGGTCAGTTCCTTGCGCCCTTCCAGGCCGCCGATTTCAACCGGTTTGCCCGTGACGACGGCGGGCGAGGAATAGCCTTTGTGCATGGAGTAGGTGTCCATCATCCAGGCCATCACCTGCTCATTCGTGCCGTTATCCGGGCCGGGGATGTCGCCTTCGGGGCTGATCAGCACCTCCATCTCGGTGACATAGCGGCGGGTCAGCCGCTCCAGTTCCGTCTTCGACAGGCGGCGCGGGTCGCAGGCCACACCCCCGGCCGCGCCGCCGAAGGGAATGTTGACCACCGCGCACTTCCAGGTCATCCACATCGCCAGCGCGCGCACGTCTTCTACCGTTACCAGTGGATGGTAGCGGATGCCGCCTTTCGATGGGCCGCGGAGGGTGCTGTGATGGACGCGGTGGCCGGTGAAGACGCGGACGGTGGCGTCGTCCATCTTGACGGGAAAGGTGATGGACAACTCGCGCTTGGGGTGGTACATGACCTGATAAATGCCGTCGCTGAAATGCTGCTGGCGCGCCGCCCGCTCAAATTGCGCCAGCGCCATCTCGTAAAGATTCATTCGCTCCCAGCTCCCCGTGGGATTTTCGATTGTTGATTTTAGATTAGGGGATTCAATCAACAATCTAAAATCCCCTAATCTAAAATCCAACTGCTACGCCCAGCCGCGCAAACGCACCGCTTCGGCCACGCGGCCGACCGCCACCATATACGCGGCGAGCCGGTTGTGGACCTTATGCTTCTGCGCCATGTCATGCACGGCATGGAACGCCGCCGTCATCTTCTGATCCAGGCGCTGATGCACCAGCGGCAGATCCCAATAATAGTCATAGGCGTTCTGCACCATCTCAAAGTAGGAAACCGTCACCCCGCCCGCGTTGCACAGGAAGTCCGGGATGACGTACACGCCGTTCTTGAAGAGGATCTCATCGGCGGCCGGCGTGGTGGGTCCGTTCGCCAGCTCGCCGATAATCTTGGCCTTGATCTGGCCGGCGTTCTCGTGTGTAATCTGGTTCTCCAGCGCGGACGGCAACAGCACGTCCACGTCGAGTTCCAGCAGTCCGCTGTTGCTGATCTTGCGGGTGCCCGGCAGGCCGACGACGGTGCCGTTCTCGGCTTTCCAGTCGGCAACCGCCTGCGGGTCGAGCCCCTTCGCGCTGTAGATGCCGCCCTGACTGTCGCTGACGGCCACGATCTTCAGGCCCAGCAGTTCCTTGCCGAGCGCGTGAGCGAACATGCCGGCGTTGCCGTAGCCCTGAATCGCGGTGGTTGCGCCTTCGAGGTTGATGCCCAGCGCCTTGCCGGCCTCGCGCACGCAGTACATGCCGCCGCGCGCGGTCGCGTCGCCGCGCCCGGCTGAACCGCCGAGCGCCAGCGGCTTGCCCGTGATGACGCCGAACTCGTTATGCCCTTGCAGAAAACTGAACTCATCCATCATCCACGCCATAATCTGGGGCGTGGTATAGACGTCCGGCGCGGGCACGTCCTTTTCCAGCCCGATGATGCGCCCCACCTGCCGGATATAAGCGCGGCTCAAGCGTTCCAGTTCGCCCGGGCTCATGGTCTTCGGGTCGCAGATGATGCCGCCCTTGCCGCCGCCCAGCGGAATATCTACCACCGAGCATTTCCACGTCATCCACGCGGCCAGCGCGCGCACCGTATCTATCGTCTCGTCGGGGTGGAAGCGGATGCCGCCCTTGGTCGGGCCGCGCGCGTCATTATACTGCACCCGGAACCCCTTGAAGACCTTGACCGTGCCGTCATCCATGCGCACGGGCAACGTGACATGCAGTTCGCGGAGCGGCTCGCGCAAGAGAGCATGAATGCTCTCGTCCAGCTCTAGCCGCTCGGCGGCCTGCCGCAATTGCTCCTGCGCGATGAAGAACGGGTTCATCTCTTCAGCCCGGTGCGAACTGCCGTTGCGGCTGGGAGCATGAGCGCCGGCTTTCACCGATCGCTTAGTCGCCATTCTGTCAGACATGATTACTCTCCTCTTGGAAAGTTATGGGATTGTTTACGGGAATTTTAGATTGATGATTTGAGATTCCAAATCCAAAATCATCAATCTACCTTCTTGCTCTTCTGTAAAGCGTGCACCTCCTTTCTGTCCCCTCAACCTCTAATGGGGACTCGGCTGCGCCGTCACGACCGCCGGGCGTCCAGCGCCGCGCGCATCAACTCGCCCACCAGTTGCGGGTTGGCTTTGCCGCGCGTGGCGCGCATCGCCTGACCGATCAGGAATTTCAACACGCCGTCTTTGCCGCCAAGGTAATCGGCAACGGGCTTGGGGTTGTCGGCGATGACTTGATGGATCACCTCGCGCAGGCGGCCCGCGTCGCTAATCTGCGCCAATCCCCTGGCCTGCACAATGGCGGCGGGCGGCGCGCCGCCGGAAACCATCTCTGCGAAAACTTCTTTGGCCAGCGTACTGCTCAACGTCCCATCGGCCACAAGCGCGGCCAGTTGGCCGATGTGCGCGGGCGCGATCTTGATCTGTTCCAGCGTGAGGTTTTGCTCCTTCATCACGCGGAACAACTCGCCCAACATCCAGTTGGCTACCGCCTTCGGCTCCCCGCCGGCGGCGAGCGCCTGCTCGAAGTATTCGGCCACGGCCCGCTCGCGGGTGAGCAGGTCGGCGTCGTAGGACGACAGGCCGAACTCTCTCTCGAATCGCTGCCGCTTCGCCTCCGGCAGTTCCGGCAGTTGCGCGCGGATGCCCTCGACCCAGTCGCGGCTGACGGCCAGCGGCGGCAGATCGGGCTCCGGGAAGTAACGGTAGTCGTTGGCCTCTTCCTTGCCGCGCCGGGCGACCGTCTGGCCTCCGGCCTCGTCCCAGCCGAGCGTCTGTTGCACGACCGCTTCGCCGCGCGCCAGCAGGGCCGACTGGCGCGCAATCTCATATTCGGCGGCCCGCACCAGCGCGCGAAAAGAGTTGAGGTTCTTGACCTCGGTGCGCGTGTTCAACCGATCCGAGCCGGCCAGCCGCACGGAGATGTTGGCCTCGAAGCGGATGACGCCCTTTTCCATGTCGCCGTTGTTAACGCCGAGGTAGCGCAGAATGGCGCGCAGTCCTTCGGCGTACAGCCGCACGTCCTCGACGGAATGCAGGTCTGGCTCGGAGACGATCTCCATCAGCGGCACACCAGAGCGATTATAGTCCACCAGACTCGCGCCCGCAATATGGTACAGCTTGCCGGTGTCTTCCTCAAGATGGACGCGGCGCACGCCGACCCGCTTGCGGCCGGCCGCGCTTTCGATGTCGAGGTAGCCGTTGACGGCCAGCGGCAGTTCGTATTGGGAAATCTGGTAGCCCTTCGGCAGGTCGGGGTAAAAGTAGTTCTTGCGCGCGAAGACGTTCTGCGGGCGGATTTCGCAGTGCAGGGCCAGCGCGGCCATCATGGCGAACTCAACCGCGCGGCGGTTGACCACCGGCAGAACGCCGGGCATGGCCGTGCAGACCGGACAGGTGACCGTGTTCGGCTCGGCCTGCGTGGAGTCCACCACCGCGCAGCCGCAGAACATCTTGGATTGGGTCAGCAGTTCGGCGTGGACTTCGAGGCCGATGACGGGTTCGTAAAGGGTCATATTTCCCTATGGACTGCCTGATGCCTTTTCATCAATAACCCAGTCATCCCCTACTGGCTCTAGATATAGCTCAATGGCTTCCTGAATATTCGCCAGAGCCTCCTCTCCCGTCTCACCTTCGCTAATGCACCCCAGCAGAGAGGGCACATAGACCGTGAAGCCGCCTTCATCGCTGGGCTCTAGCACGACTTTAATGCGCATACGGGGTGCTCTTAAGCAGTGATCCATTGGCGCTCAGCGCGCCCCTCGATCTTCAACGATCATCTCGCTCAAAGAAGGTGAAATCGCAAGTTGTCGGAGTTGACTGCGTATTGCGTTGCGCTCTGAACGACTGCGAGGCTTGACATACTGTTGGACGAGTTCCGGGTTGACAGGGCGCAGCAGACCATCGTCCTGCAATGCGGCAATTGCGCGCTGTCGCTCGACCTTCCCTTCACGGAGAGGTTCCAACAAGTATCGAAGCAGGCTCGCCGCCAGTTCGTCCGGGTCTGTGCCTTCCTGTTGGGCGCGTTGCCGGAGTTTTTGCATAACATCGTCAGGGATTTGTAATGTGGAAGGCATATGTACCCTCACTTTCTCGTTGCCGTCCGCTATGTCGAGGCCGAGTGCCTCGTGCATCTCCCGCAGAACGCCGCATAGTATGTCGTCACCGTAGACCGCGATTTTGAATGATGAGCTCGGACAGAGGCGGATCGAAGACTTGTTGTGCCAGTTCTTTCCGAATCGCCTCATAGTCGAGGTTGGGATCAATCATCCGGCGCAAACCCTCTGCCAGTGACACGATCAGCCCCGCCTCTTTTAATGCATAGATGATAGGGTCTCGCTCTGAGAGAGCAGTAGTATCACTTAACGCCATCGTTACCTCCCGTTCTTCTTCACAAACCGCTCCATGCGGTCGAGCGCCTCCTCGATGTCGGCCAGCGACGCGGCATAGGCACAGCGCACGAAGCCTTCGCCGCACGCCCCGAACGCACTGCCGGGAATGACCGCAACCTTCTGCT
>JACQEC010000385.1 GCA_016200765.1 Chloroflexota bacterium
ACTCGCCTTCCTTGGGCGCGAGGGCGCGTTGCCCGGCGGGCACGGCGGCGACGGCCTGCTGTAAGCCATCGGCCGAAGCGCGGATGCGGTTGATCAGTTCCTGATGTTCGGGGGTCATGCGCGTGTCTCCTGGCGGTTGAGGTTGACGTGATAGGCCAATGGAGTGTAATCCCAGATGTTCACTTTGGCGAAATCGTCGAGCAAGGCCATGCTGGGCGGCGCGGACGGGCAATGCGCCTGCCGCCAGCTCAAGAATGGGACGAGTTGCAGGCGGGCGGTGCTCCTCGACGGTCAGTCATCGTTGCGCGTGAGCGCGTTCCGCGTTGATGTGGTTCGTGAGGCCGTGAAAACGCATTAACGCTCAACGCACAACGCGCTAAAGCCCATGCGGGCGAACTCCGCAAAGACCGGCGCGTCGTTATAGGGCACCTGGCGGAAGGTGGCGTGCCATTCGCCGTCGCGGGCCTCCAACAGCAGGTAGCGCGCGCCAAAGGTTCCATCAATCGGCACTCCGACCGTGCCGGGGTTCAAGACGCGCCAGCGCCCCGCGACCAGATCCATCGCCAGATGCGTGTGCGCGGCGATCACGGTTGTTTCCTCGACACCCGCGAGCATCACTTCAACATCGGCAACGGGCGCAATGGGGAAAATCGGCTCCCACGGACTGCGCGGCGAGCCGTGCGCCACGCGCACCGGCGGCGCATCGGGGAAGCGCAGGCTGAGGCTGTCGGGCCAGGCGGCGACGACATTCTGCCAGTGCCCCTTCAACTGCCGGCTCAACCAGGGGAGCACCGGGAAATAGGCGAGGTCGCGCCACGCGGCGGGCGCGCGCGGGGTGTCGTAGTCCAGCAGGTAGAACTCGTTGTTGCCGCGGATAACCGCCCAGCCCTCGCGGGTCACGCGTTCCAAGACTTGCGCCGAAAACGGCCCCCAGTTGATCACGTCGCCTGCCACGACGACATGGTCAGCGCGGAAAGGAGCCATGTCCTGCATCACCGCTTCCAGCGCGGGCAGGTTGCCGTGGATGTCAGAGAGGATTGCGAGTTTGGTCATGCCAGGACGCTCCGTTTATCGCCATCAGCCACGCATCACGGACGATGCCTTCGTGCAGTTCGTGCGCGGGCAGGTATTTGATCTTCTGGAAGCCGCACTTCTCGTAACAGCGAATGGCGCGCGTGTTCCACGCTTCCGGGTCGAGCACGACCTGTGTAGCGTGCAGGCCATGGAACAAGTAGGTCAGGAACGCCGACACGGCGCGCGAGCCGACCCCGCGGTTCCAGCAGTCCGGCTCGCCGATGAACAGGTCAATCCCGTAGAGGCTGTCCGCCGACTCCAGACCATACTCTCGCGCGTCGGACTCGTCGAGCCGGTAATATTGCATATAGCCGATGGGCCGCGCCTGATAGAGCAGGATGCACGGCACGACCTGCTCCGCGCCCAGCGCGCGCGGGCTATATTTTGCGATGACCCGCTCAAGGGGAAAGGGATTGTCGCGGCCTTCGTAAAACTCCAGCACCCGCGGGTCGGTCAGCCACTGCGCCATCAACCGGTAATCGTCCGGCTCGTCGCGCATCAGGCGGATGGCGATGTCGCCCTGCTCAATCAGCCCATCACTCATGGCACAGTCCACGGTAGGTTCTGGCTCATCGCTGGGCCGCTAGGGTTTGATCACGATGGTGCGGATCATCTGCTCAAAGCTGGGTAGTCGCTGATCGAATTCATCTGAACTGGAAGTGAAGGTAATGGTCCAGAATGTGCTGCCGCTCTTGATGAAATAACCAGCCTGCATTGTAGACGTGTTCCCCACAGCGTTTTCTATGATTATCCGAGCTCCGTCCAGGTTCCCTAACTTGATGTTCTGGCGACTCACAAGACGCATAGACTTGGGGAACTGTTGGAGCGCTGAATCCACCACCAAGTCAATCGGTATGATAGACAGTGCTTCGATTCTGATGATCACGATATTGGCCAGACTGCCTGACGGGGCAACCTTTGTATCAAATGCCATAAAAACGCCGATCTGGGGGGTTTGCTCCATCGCATTAACGAACGTTTCGTAGTCCGGGCCAAGTTGCTTGAACTTCTCGATTAGCACTGCCTTGTCTTTGCCGGTGAGGTCTCCGCCTTCGTAGCTGGACGGCGCCCAAAACTCAAGGCCGCTGGTCCCCATCTGCTTCCAACCCGCCGGTGGGGTTATGATCGCCATGGGCACAGCCGGTGATGTGCGGGTCTCTGTAGGACGCAGAGCGCGTGCAGTCGCCGTAGTCATCAGAGCCGTGGCGAAAGCGTTGGGCGTCTGAGTCGGCGGCGCCGGCGTGTCGGTGGGGGTGGGCGGCACCGGCGTGTTGGTCGCCGTAGCGGTCGGCGGCACCGGTGTACTCGTGGGCACCGCAGTGGGCGTGTCAGTGGGCACGGCCGTGGGCGCAGAGGCCCCGCCACAGGCAGTGACAAATAGCACGATGGATAGATAGACGAGCATGATGAGCTTCACGGTTTTCACGTCTCCTCTGATGGGAACGCGTGCGGTTGTTGTTGATACCAGCCTTAGCCGTGCTGTTCAGGTTCTTGTGCTGCTGGACATCACTTCCTTCACAAGCCATAGGGATTCGCGGTGTGCTGGCGACCTCGGTTCTGCCGGGGCGAATCTCCGTGGGAAGTTTTAGGTCGAGGCGAGTGTCCATAATCTTTTGAATAGGCACGGCCTCAGGAGGTTTCGTAAAATCCAACACCTTCCAGCACGACCTGATGCAAAGTTTCCTTGCCGCCAACACGCCTGATCACGTCGAGCACCTCGATACCGGCGATGCGCCCCTCGCCGTCGTAATCCACGGCGATGCCTTCGGCCAGGTGCTGCGTGGTGACGGTTGTTTCACGGAAAATGATGGCCAGCGCATCGGCCTCGGCGTCATATGTGATTTTCATAGGGCAACCCTCTCATGCTATCCGCATCAGAAGAAATACGTATAGACGGTGATGACGAAGATTTCGTCCGGCTCCTCGACGAAGATGGGCCGCACCTGCTTCGTCGCAACCATTTTACCATTCCACAGCGCGCCATACGGAAAATTCATGCGGCATTCCAGCCGTGATTGCTCGGCTGGCTGCCATGGGGCGCTGCGGATACACTGCTCAATCTCGGCCAGCGTGAAGCCGCGCCGGGCAACGTAACCCAGAGCGTGTGCAGAGAGCCTGATCGGTTTCATACGGAGCGAGTATGCTTTACCCGCAGGTGACGATCAGTTCATGCCGCGGGCGCTCGCCCAGATTCAGCGGGATGCGCCGGTCGAGCACCGATACGCCGTCGTAAGTGACGCTCCGCAGCCGGTTCCGCACCGGAAGCGTGATCGGCACCGTCAAGGCGATTAACGTCACGGTGCCGTCGCTCTTGACCTCAAGCTCCGCCGGGATACGCGGCGCGGTGGCGACCTCGGTTCGGCCGGAGGGAATCTGCTTGGGCAGTTTCAAGCCGGGGATGTAAATCGGCAGATCAGTGGGCGCCTGTATGATCGGACAGCCGTTGTTCGTGATGGCGATCTGTACGGCGGTGGCCTCGGCCACAAACACCGTCAGGCCGACGACGACCGCCGCCACGATGAACGCAATGATCAGCGCCGGCGCAAGCAGGCCGCCGCCCGCAGGCAGGAGCGCGATAGCCTTCTCGATGTTTTTCTGCAAAACCTCGCAGGCTTTGCTGATGCCGGCGCGGGTGGGGTCGGTGAGGTTGGTGGCGTCCTGCATCTCTTGCCGCGCCGCCGCCGGTATTTCAGTTTGGTATTCGGCCAATAGGCCGCGCAGGTCCTTCATGCGGACGTACCACTCGTCAGCTGACTTGAAGGTCTTGCACGACTGCCGGAGGGTTTTCAGAAAAGCCAGCAGTGCCAGGCGCGCCCGCTTTTTTCTCTCCTGCTGTTCAGCCCGCGTCTTCTGTTCGTTGCCCATTATGCCTCCTTCATGTTCGTCATGGCTTAACCGCGCAGGGGCCAGACCCTGTGGATCAGGTTGTTCTGCACTTCGTAGATGGCTATCAAACGGAGTTCGGCGACGTCGGCCCGGCCGGTGATGCGCTCGGCATCCACGACCAAGCGGCCCAACACCATGCGGTTGGTGATGTCCACGTGGACGCGGGGATGCGCGGCGAACAGGTCGCCAAACGCTTGGCGGATGTCTGCGCGCCCGGCCATCACCACCTCGCCGCTGGGGTGCCGGATGTACGCGGCATCGCTCTGGTAGGTGGCCATAAACGCATCGAGGTCGTGCGCGTTGTAAGCGTCAACCTGACGCTGGACGATGGCTTCGGGGGTTTCGCTCATGGGTATGTCCTATCGTGGCTACGAGACTCACACTTTAGTTTCACCGCCGAGAGCACCGAGAGCACCGAGAAAATCATTGAAAATCTCTGCGTGCTCTGCGCTCTCGGCGGTGAAAATATGGGCTGCTCGCTTGCCCTCAACGATCCTGCAGTGGCTGTCCACAGCGCAAGCAATACGCGCTCTCCTTGGGCAACCCGGTTGCGCCGCAATTCCCGCACGTCTTGGTCTGCGGCTCGGCCAGGCCCGCGCGCAAACCCGCGTAGTCCATCGGCCGCCTCTGCTGGAAGGCGGCGATGCCTTCGCCCGTCTCCGCCGACGGCACGTGCATCGTCAGCCAGTCGCGCGCGTGGCCGACCGTCACGCCCCACGAGAAGTCGCGCCAGAAGTTTAGCTGTTGCTTGGCGTAGCGCGTGGACTCCGGCAGTTTCTCGTAGAGTTTCCGCGCCAGCGCCGCCACCGCCTGATCGAGTTCACCTTTCGGCACCACCTGATTGACCAGCCCCCACTCCAGCGCCTTTTGCGCGGGAATCTCCTCGCACAGAAACACGATCTCGCGCGCGCGCCGCTCGCCGACGATCAGCGGCAGCCACTGGGTCGCGCCCGCCGCCGGCACACTGCCGCGCGCCGTGCCGACCTGCCGGATGGTGACATGCTCCGCGGCGACCGCGAAGTCGCAGGCGATGTGGAACTCGTTGCCGCCGCCCACGACGATGCCGTTCAGCCGAGCGATGGTCGGCTTGCCGATATTGCGCAGGCGGTCGTGCGCCTCCTGAAACGCGCCAAACCACTTCCAGTAGTCGTGCGGGCGCTCCTGAAACTTGATCTGCTCGGTCAAGTCCGCGCCCGTCGAGAAGGCGCGCTCGCCCGCGCCGGTCAACACGACCACGGCAATCGCGTCGTCCCAACTGGCATCCTGAAAGGCCGCGCCGAACTCCACCAGTGTCTGAAAGTCCAGCGCGTTGTACTTTTCAGGCCGGTTGATGGTGACGGTGGCGGTGTAGCCGTCTTTGCGGTACACGATGCGCTCAAAGTGAAAGGCGTCGGCGGGGCGGGGTGCGGGGTAGAACACGGTTCCTCCGGTTTGGGGTTGGGGAATTGGCTGGTAGCCGATGGCTGATAGCGAATGGCAGATAGCTATCAGCCATCGGCTGTCAGCCGCATCACTTCGCTCTCGGTCAGGATGCGGTTAGAGCGTTTGGCGGCGTCGAGGATTTTATCCACCAGCGCCCGTTCCGGCACGATGCCGCGCGACTGGAGGTAGTAGCCGACGTTGCTGGCGCCGCTCATCGGGCCAATCTCGATGATCTGGCTCAAGCCGAACCAGTCGGCGGGCACGCCGGAATAGACGCGGTTCGCCAGCCACAGATCGTTTTTCGCCAGCGCCTTCACCACCGCCGAAGCGTGCACGCCCGTGGCTGTGCGGTAGGCGTCCGCGCCGACGACCGGATAGTTGACCGGCAACGCGATGCCGGTCATTGCCGACGCGAGGCGCACGTATTCCGGCAGACGGGTCAGGTCATGCTCAATAATGCCGAGCAGTTTCAGGTTGACCAGCAGGGTATCCATCGGCGTGTTGCCGCAACGCTCGCCGATGCCCAGCGCACAGCCGTGCACGCGGCCGGCGCCGGCGGCAATCGCCGCCAGTGTGTTCGCCACGCCCAGCCCGCGGTCTTGATGGCCGTGCCAGTCAATCGTGACCGCCGCGCCCGATTCCCCGACGATGCCCTTGACAAACGAGACGACATTGTACGCGCCGTCCGGGGTAGCGTGGCCGACCGTATCGGACACGCAGATGTGCGTCGCGCCGCACTCGATGGCTTTGCTGTAGAGCAGGCGGATGGATTCG
>JACQEC010000389.1 GCA_016200765.1 Chloroflexota bacterium
GTTGCATTTACATCCGCATGCCGCGGACTTGGAGAGCCTGCGTCAACAGGTGTGCGCCTTCCTTGACCAGTTCGCCCACGGCTCCCCAGCCCTGCTGCGCTATGTCGGTTTGTCGGTAGATTAATTTGTTAAATTGCAACAAAACCCTTCGGGTCTGTCACGACCCGTACCCTCTCACGTCTTCGATGATTCTGCGGGATACTCTTGTGAAATCCATAACTTGCGCCTCTAGGGGTCGTATGCTATAATTTTCGCGCTTGCATGGCCGT
Source organism: Chloroflexota bacterium (assembly GCA_016200765.1). Lineage (GTDB taxonomy): Bacteria > Chloroflexota > Anaerolineae > JACRMK01 > JACRMK01 > JACQEC01. The sequence continues at coordinate 270 of JACQEC010000389.1, forward strand.
GCTCCTCGAAGCCTCAACAGATGATAGAGCGCGGCCTTCGCTTGCTGTAACGGGTTTAGCCTGCGGGCGTCATTTCTTCATCCCCTCAACTGCAAACGGGGACTATCATACCGCTATGTTCCGTCGGAGAGGTCACTGTGCCTGACTTTCTTCATCTGGTCTATCTGGTTCCCCTGTTTCCCCTGCTGGCTTTTGCGCTGATTGTCTTTTTTACCAACCCCAACAAACAACTAAGCTCCACCATCGCCATCGCCGCGATTGGTCTCTCGTGGCTGGTCTCATGGGGTATTCTGGGGCAGGCGCTGGCCCCCGATCCAGTCGGGGGGAAAGACTTCAAGCCGGTGAGCCTCGCCATTCCGTTCCTGCCGACCGGCGCGACCACGTTCAGCCTCGGCGTGATGGTGGACGCGCTGACCGCGGCGATGCTGTTCATGGTGCCGTTCGTCTGCCTGATGATCTTCATCTACGCGCGCGGCTACATGAACCCGCCCGACCTGCACACCGACCCGCGCTACTCGCGCTTCTTCGCTTATATCTCGCTGTTCGCCTGCGGGATGCTGGCGCTGGTAGTGGCCGACAACCTTCTGCTGTTGTTCATCGCATGGGAGATCATGGGCTTGTGCTCGTACCTGCTGATCGGCTTCTGGTATGAGAAGCCGAGCGCGATGAACGCGGCCAAGAAGGCTTTTCTGACCACGCGCGTGGGCGATGTGCTGTTGTTTCTCGGCATGTTACTGCTGTACGGGCAGACCGGCACGCTGACCTTCGCGGACATCTTTAAGGCTAACGTCATTGAGAAGCTGGCACACACGGAGTATCTGTGGGGCTTCTCGGCGGCCACCGTCGCCGCTCTGCTGATCTTCGCGGGCGCAATCGGCAAGAGCGCGCAGTTCCCCCTGCACGTCTGGCTGCCCGACGCGATGGAAGGCCCGACGCCGGTCTCCGCGCTGATCCACGCCGCGACGATGGTGGCGGCGGGCGTCTATCTGGTGGCGCGCACGATGCCGGTCTTTGCGGCGAGCGGGCTGGAAGGCTCGCAGGCGCTGTTGGTGGTGGGCGCGATTGGCGGGTTCACTGCGCTGTTCGCCTCGACGATTGCGGTGGCGCAGAACGACATCAAGCGTGTGCTGGCGTACTCGACCATCTCGCAGTTGGGCTATATGGTCATGGCGCTGGGTCTCGGCGGGTTCGTGGCGGCCATCTTCCACCTGCTGACCCACGCTTTCTTCAAGGCGTTGCTGTTCCTCGGCTCCGGCTCGGTGATTATCGGCATGGAGCGCGGGCATCACTTTGCCGAGGCCGGGCATGGCGGCGGGCATCAGGCCGACGCGCACCCAGCGCCGTTTGACCCCAACGATATGATGAACATGGGCGGCCTGATGAGCCGGATGCCGCACACCTTCTGGACGTATCTGGTCGGCAGTCTCGCGCTGGCGGGCATCATCCCGCTGGCGGGCTTCTGGAGCAAGGACGAGATTCTGGCGCACGCCTTCGAGGGCTTTATGAAGGAAGGCGTGATTAGCCTGCCGTTTGTGGCGTGGGGGCTGGGCACGTTGGCGGCGTTCTTCACCGCGTTCTACATGGGGCGGCAGTTGGGGCTGGTGTTCTGGGGCCAGCCGCGCCACGCCGCCGCCGATAAGGCCAAGGAATCACCGGCGACGATGACCGTGCCGCTGATGGTGCTGGCGGTCTTCACGCTGGTGCTGGGACTGATCAACCTGCCGCCGAACCTCGGCCTGTCGTTTGGCGGGTTCCTGCACGACTTCATCGGCGAGGTGTTTCAGGCGGCGCATCTGGAGTTTGAGGCCACGCCGTTCAACTTCATCGTGGCGGGCATCTCGACCGCGCTGGCGCTGGCCGGCCTGGGCGCAGGCTGGATGCTCTACCGCAACCTGCCGGCGGGCGCGCCGGACCCGCTGGCTAAACTGCCGGGCTATCACTTCCTGAAAAACAAGTGGTATGTGGACGAGTTCTACAACAAGACGTTTGTGGCGCTGACATATGCGCTGTCCACCCTCTCCGGGCGTTTCGACCGCGCGGTGATTGATGGCACGGTGAACACGATTGGCGAGGCGGGCCGCGCGATGGCGATGGATTTGAAAGACTACTTCGACACCCTGGTCATCGAGGGCGCGGTCAATGGGGCGGGGCGGCTGTCGGTCGGCGCGGGTCAATACCTGCGCGGCATCCAGACCGGGCGCGCGCAGAACTACCTGCTGGTGGTGAGCCTGTCGGTGATCGTGCTCGGCGGCTACCGGCTGGTCGGCGGCAGTTGGGAATTGATGCTGTTCGGGCTGGTGGTGCTGAGTTTGGTGGCGTTCGGGGCGTACGTCTTCTCGAAGGCGACACGGTAATATCACATTGGATGTTCAGGGGCGCTGTTGGGGTCGTGTGAGAGCAGGACAAAGAGGCAGAGCATGTTAACGTATAAGGCCATGTACAAATACCTGGGCCGAGAGGTTCACGCCGAAGTGCTGGACTTTCCCGGCGTGATCACCCTTGGCGAGGATTTGCCGGAGGCTCGTCGGATGCTGGCCAGCGCCCTGGTGGACATGGCCGAGACCTATCTGCTCCGAGGTGAGCCACTGCCCAGACCGGACCCGACCTGCAGTGATCCCGAAGCGGATATCGAAGAACCGATTCATCTATTGCTGACTGGCGCATCACACATTACGATGCTGCCGCAAGGCGTGGCTTCCTGAAACGCCGCGATCTGCTGTCGCATTGCGGCAGCATGGGTGCCAGTTGTTACGTGAGGGTGGCGCGCATTCCATCTGGGAAAATCCAGCCAACGGCCGCCGTACATCAGTGCCGCGCCATCGAGAGATTCCTGATTACACAGCGGCGAGAATCTGCAAGCAAATGGACATTCCAGAACCATCATAACGCCCTGAATACCAGACGCGGTACTTTCGATAGGACTTGATGCTGTTCGGACTGCTGGCGATGAACCAAGATCAACTTGTGGGTCTGCGGGTCGAGATTACACGCCGCCTTTTGGCGGTGTGCGCACCACAACAGATTATCCTGTTTGGTTCTCATGCGCGTGGCGAAGCCGGCCCGGACAGCGATATAGACCTGCTGGTCATCGCGGATGAGATCGAATCGCCACGGAGTGAAAGTGTGCGCCTGCGCCGGGCACTGCGCGGTTTGGGAGTGCCGATTGATGTGATTGTCGCCACACCGCAACAGATCGAGCGCTATCGCGATGCGATAGGGCTGATCTATCGCTCGGCTCTGCGTGAGGGCGAAGTGATCTATGAGCGAGCCGCCGCCTGAATCGGGGCAAGCCTGGTTGCGGCGCGCTCGCTCCGACTTGGCCTTGGGCCGTATCGCCATAATGTCGGCTGATGTATTGCCCGAAGATGCTTGCTTTCATGCCCAGCAGTGTACGGAGAAGTCGCTAAAAGCGCTTCTGGTGCAGCGCGCGATAGCGTTCCCGCGCACCCATGTGCTGGAACTGTTGCTGGACCTGTTGCGCGGGGCGGGTGTGGACGTACCAGCACAGGTAGATGAGGCCTTCACCCTGACGCAGTACGCGGTGCAGACGCGCTATCCCGGCGCATGGGAGCCGGTCGGCAGTGAAGAAGCCGAGGCCGCGCTGGCCATCGCGGCGCAGGTTCTGGCCTGGGTTGAAACGCAAATCGAGTAAGCGAATCTGCTCAATTCGTTTGGAGTGTTTATGAGTATTCCATATCTGCTTTCCCTGATTGTCTTGGTGCCGACCCTCCTCGGCACGATACCCCTGCTGTTCGTGCCCAAGGAGAACGAGACGCTGATCAAGCGCTGGGCGATGCTGGTCAGCCTCGTGCCGCTGGCGCTCTCCGCGCTGTTGTGGATTGGCTATCAAGCCGACGGCAAGATACAGTACGGCGAGGTGGCGGATTGGATTCCGACGCTCAATATCTTCTACCGGCTGGGCGTGGACGGCATCAGCGTGCCGCTGATCTTCCTGACCACCCTGCTGACGGTCATCTCGCTCTGGTACTCGTCGCACGTTATCCACGAGCGCGTCAAGGAGTATTTTGCCCTATTCCTCCTGCTGGAAACGGGCATGTTGGGCGTCTTCTGCGCGCTCGACTTCTTCCTGTTCTACATTTTCTGGGAAATCGGGCTGGTGCCGATGTACTTCCTGATCGGCATCTGGGGCCACGAAGAAGATCGCCCGCAGTATTCCGCGCTGAAGTTCTTTATCTACACCTTGATCGGCTCGGTGCTGATGCTGTTGGCGATTCTGGCGCTCTACTTCGCCACCGGCACCTTTGACATCACCGCACTGCCGGAAGCGTTCCGCAAGGCGAACGTGGCGGACTGGCAGAGAAGCCTGATGTTCTGGGGCATCTTCGCGGCCTTTGCGATCAAAGTCCCGATGTGGCCGTTCCACACCTGGCTGCCCGACGCGCACACCGCCGCGCCGACCGCCGGCTCGGTGATTCTGGCGGGCGTGCTGTTGAAGCTGGGCGGCTACGGCTTCATCCGCGTCCTGCTGCCGATCTTCCCCGACGTGCTGATGAACTACGCGGGCATCATCGTCGCAGTGCTGGCGGTGATCAGCATCGTCTATGGCGCGTTTGTCTCGATGGCGCAGGTGGACCTGAAGCGGCTGATTGCCTACTCGTCCGTCAACCACATGGGCTACACGATGCTCGGCATCGCCGCCGCGTCGCTGGCGGTGGGCGTCAAGGGGTTGGAAGACGCGCGGGCGGTTGCACTGAACGGCGCGGTCTTGCAGATGTTCAACCACGGCATCATCACCGGCGCGCTGTTCCTGCTGGTGGGCATGTTGTACGAGCGGGCGCACACGCGGCGCGTGGACGCCTTCGGCGGGCTGGCGACGCCCGTGCCGCGCTACTACGGGCTGGTGATGCTGACTTCGTTTGCGTCGCTGGGCCTGCCGGGGCTGGCGGGCTTCGTCTCGGAGTTCATGATTTTCCGCGGCGCGTTCGCGATCATTCCGGGCATCGCGGCGGTGGGCGTGCTGGGCATCGTGATTACGGCGGCGTTCATCCTGTGGAAGATTATCCAGATGGTGTTCCTCGGCCCGCTCAACGAAAAGTGGGCTAACATGAAGGATA
>JACQEC010000384.1 GCA_016200765.1 Chloroflexota bacterium
GCCCGCCGCCAGTATCGGGTCGAGCATCGGGCCGTTGAAGGGCACCAGAATGCCCGCCGCAACCGGGATCAAGATCAGGTTGTAGATAAACGCCCAGAACAGGTTCTGCTTGATCGTGCGCATCGTCAGGCGCGACAGCCGGATCGCCCGCACGACCCCGTGCAGGTCGCCGCTCACCAGCGTGACATCGGCGGCAGCCATCGCCACATCGGTGCCACTGCCAATCGCGATCCCCACATCGGCCTGCGCCAGCGCGGGCGCGTCGTTGATGCCGTCGCCCACCATCGCCACCCCCGCGCCGTTCTGCTGAAGCTCCTTGACCTTGGCGGCCTTGTCCTGCGGCAGAACGTCCGCCACCACATGCCCGATGCCGGCCTGCCGGGCGATGGATTCGGCGGTCTGGCGGTTGTCGCCGGTCAGCATCACCACCTCAAGCCCCATCTGTTTCAACTCGGCCACGGCCTGCCGCGAGGTCTCGCGGATGGTGTCGGCCACGGCAATCAGCCCGGCCACTTGGCCATCCACCGCCACCAGCACCGTGGTCTTGGCCTCGCCCTGCAAGCGCTGGGCAAGCGGGCCGACCCCGTTGAGCGAGATATGGCGCTCGTTCATCAACTTCAGGGTGCCGACCAGAACGGCCTGCCCATCAAGGCTCGCCTCAACCCCATGCCCCGCGATAGCCATGAAGCGATCCGCACTCTGCAAAACGATCCCGCGCTCTCGCGCCGCGCCGACAATCGCCTCGGCCAGCGGGTGCTCCGACGCTTGCTCCACCGACGCCGCCACCCGGAGCAGATCGGCCTGCCGCCGCTCCGATGCGGCTGGTTGGCCGTCGGCAAGGTCGGCCACGATCACATCCGTCACTGCGGGCTGTCCCTTGGTAATGGTTCCCGTCTTATCCAGCACCACCACCCGCGTTTTTCCGGCGCGCTCCAGCGCCGCGCTGTTCTTGAACAGGATGCCGAGTTCGGCGCCCTTGCCTGTGCCGACCATGATCGCGGTCGGCGTGGCCAGTCCCAGCGCGCAGGGGCAGGCAATCACCAGCACCGCCACCGTCATCAGCACCGCGAGGTCAATAGATTGGCCCGCCACGAAATACCAGACCAAGAAGGTCAACGCGGCGATGGTGATGACCACCGGCACGAACACCGACGAAATCTGGTCGGCCAGCCGCTGGATCGGCGCTTTGGAGCCTTGCGCCTGCTCCACCATGCGGATAATCTGCGCCAGCGCCGATTCGGCGCCCACTTTGGTGGCCTCGATCTTCAGCATTCCTAACTTGTTGAGCGTGGCTCCGATCACGCTGTCGCCGAGCCCCTTCTCTACCGGCAGGCTCTCGCCGGTGAGCATGGATTCGTCTACGGACGAGTGGCCGCCGACGACAATCCCATCCACCGGCATCTGCTCGCCCGGCCGCACCACAAGCACATCGGCGACCAGCACATCCTCAATCGGCACGTCGCTCTCGACGCCGCCGCGCACGACGCGCGCAGTCTTCGGCCGCAGGCCCATCAGCTTCTTGATCGCCTCCGAGGCGCGCCCCTTCGCGCGCGCCTCCAGAAACTTGCCGAGCACAATCAGCGTGACGATCACCGCCGCAGTCTCGAAATAGACGTGGCCGATGCCCACGCCCAGCATCACCAGCACGCTGTAGAAAAACGCCACCGATGTGCCCATCGCCACCAGCACGTCCATGTTGCCCGAGCCGTTGCGCCGAGACTTCCAGCCGTTGACGTAAAATTGCCGCCCGACATAGAACTGCACCGGCACGGCCAGCGCGAACAACAGCCAATCGTACCCCTCAATACGTCCGTGCAAATGAAAGGCGTCGCCAAGCATACTCAACGCGAACAGCGGCGCGGTAAAAGCCGCCCCGATGATTAACAGTTTGCGCTGTCGGCTGATGTCGGCCTCGCGCGCGTCGCGCTCGGCATCCTCCATCGTCTGGCCGGAGCGCGCAAGCACGACCTCGTATCCGGCATCGGCCACTGCCCGCGCCAGATCGGCTTGACTGACCAGACCCGGAATATATTCGACGCTGGCTTTTTCGCTGGCGAAATTGACCGCCGCGTTGGCGACGCCCGGCGTGCGCTTCAACGCGCGCTCGATGGTGTTCGCGCAGTTGGTGCAGGTCATGCCGCGAATCGGCAGTTCGACCTTTGCGGTGGCGACCTCATAGCCGGCGTCGGCAATGCGCTGTTGCAAGTCGGCGGTCTTCACCTGTGTCGGGTCAAACGTGACGGTCGCCTTCTCGGAGGCGTAACTCACGCTGGCGACTTCGACGCCCGGCGTGCGCTTCAGCGTCCGCTCAATCGTGTTGGCGCAGTTGACGCAGGTCATGCCCTTGATGGGCAGTACGACTTCTTGTCTATCCATCGTCGTTCCTTAGAGAAAGTTTCTCAACGCCTGTTGGGCGAGCAAACCGAGCATGGTGAGCCTGTCGAACCATGCGTTTTCGCCGGTGCGGGCGGCTGTCAGCGCCGCTCGCCCGGATACCCGATCTCCACCAACATCTGCTCCACCGACGTCAGCGCCGGCGGCGCGTCTACCACCACCGCGACATCCTTCGTCTGCAAGTTCGCCGCCACCGATTGCACGCCGCGCACCATCTTCAACTCGCGCTCAATCGTGTGCGTGCAGTGCGCGCAAGAAATATTGGTCACATGATACGTCTGATTAACCATGAATCCTCCTCGACTTGTTGTTAATGGATGGGTTCGCTATCCGGCCCGCGAGCGCGCGATGACGCTCACCACCGGCTAACTGCCCACCTTGTTCGACATGTCAAAGACTTCGACAATCTCGCCGATCACCTTCTGGCGTTGCGCGGCGTCGTCGCCCTGTATCGCCGTGATCACGCAATGCTGTAAGTGGTTCTGCATGATCATCGAGTTGACGCGATCCATCGCCTTCTGCACCGCGTGGGTCTGCTTGAGCACATCAATGCAGTACGTGTCCTCCTCGACCATACGCTCGATGCCGCGAATGTGCCCCTCGATGCTCTTCAACCGCCTGACAACTTTCTCGCGCTGTTCGCTGTCCATGCTCTCTCCTATCCCACCCCCACTGGGAGGGGTCTTTGTGTATTATATCACATACGGTCAGGTTGTCAATACCCGCGCTTTTCACCGTGCTTTGACCGGCGTGCCCGATCGCCCTCCCGCGCGCTTGAGTCAATATTTTAAGGCAAAATAGGCCAAATAATGTTGACAGTCAATATTGGCTATGCTATATTCTCAAGCAAAATTGGCTGGCGGCCTTATCGCATGGGCGACGGACAGC
>JACQEC010000066.1 GCA_016200765.1 Chloroflexota bacterium
TCGGGGCTGGCGTGCATCGCCTGCAACCGCCTCGACTACACCGAAGCCGAACTGCCCGCGCACCCCTGCGTGCCGCTGATTGCCGAGCAACAGGTGTTGTCGGCGGTTGAATCGCTCATCGGGTAATGGATCGTCGTGGCACGCTCACACAGATTTACCCCGACGAGTGACCCGCCCCGATATGCTATAATGTTTCTGGAGGAAGCATGGCGGCTCCGGCGCAAAACCTGACCGCGCGACAGATTGCCGAAGACCAACACTGGTGGTTCGCTAGCCGCGCGCGCGCCATCCATGCCGTGGCCGGGCCCTGGCTGGCGGCGAAGCCGCGGCGCGTGCTGGATGTGGGCTGTGGCGCGGGCAACATGATGCACCATCTCGCCCGCTACGGCCCCGTGCAAGGGGTTGAGATAGACCCACGCCCACTGCGGCTGGCGCAGGAGCGCGGCTACGACGCGCGCCTGGCCGACGCCAGCGCGGGCCTCCCCTTTGATGCCGAGCAATTCGATCTAGTCGCGATGCTTGATGTCGTCGAGCACAACCGCGACGACAGCGCCATCCTGCGCGAGGGCTGGCGCGTGCTCGCGCCCGGCGGGTTTCTGCTGATCACCGTGCCGGCGTTTATGTTCTTGTGGAGCCACAACGACGCGCTCAACGCGCACGTGCGCCGCTATACTGCCGGGGAGTTAAGACGCAAAATCGCCGCGGCGGGCTTTCGGATGAAACGGCTGACCTACAACAACTTCTTCGTTTTTCCGATGGCCGCGCTGTTGATCCGTCTGGCCGCGCCGCCCGTCAACCGGGCGCTGACCGGCGTGGGCATTGTGGAAGCGGCATTACTGCGCGTGGTGAGTTTGCCGTGGGGCACCTCGCTGATCGCGCTGGCGCAGAAGGGATAACAAGGAGAGAGCAATGGCTGAGGAAAAGACAAAGGCCGACGAGATGCGCTGGGAAGAACACCTGCGGGTCGGCCTGCACGGGCTGAGGGATGAATTGCGCGAAGAGTTCGGGATGCGCGCCGGACTACAGGACTTCCGACATCATGGGCGCGCCGCGCTGAAGGAAATGCTGCTGGCGTGGCGCGGCCTGATTGACGGCGCGATCACGCACATTGACGAGGCGGAAAAACCATCCGCCCAGCGCGCGACGAAGATCGCGATCGAGTAAGTTATTTCGCCGCGCCGGCCAGCGTTCGCACGCGCTGGGCCACGTCGCTCACGCGATCCTTGCCGTGGATGCGCACGCGCGGCCACTGGTAAGGCTCGTCGGGCTTCTGCCAGGCGCCGGCTTGCGTGGTGGTTGCCGACAGATACCCCAGCTCCTGCAAGACTTGAATCGTCGTCTTGTCGTACGCGCCCGCCGGGTAGCAGAAGAACTGCACCGGCGCTCCGAGCGCGGCCTCTAGCGCGCGCTTGGATTGCCCCGCCTCGCGGCGGATGAAGTCTGCCGTTTTCCCCTTGAGCGATGGATGCGTCACGCTGTGCGATTCGATATCCATCCCGCTTTTTTCCAGCAGGGCAATCTGCTCCCACGTCATATAGCCGGGTCTCGCCAGCAGACCGGTCGGGATGTAGAAGGTGCCGGTAAAGTTGAACTTCTTCAGAATCGGCAGGGCGTTGAGGTAATTGTCGTCGTAGCCGTCGTCAAAGGTGAAGACAATCGGGTTGGAGGGCAGGGGCTTGCCGCCCACCACCGCGTCGTAAACGTCGGCCGGCTTGACTGCATGATAGCCCTGCGCGGCGAAGTACGCCATCTGCTCTTCAAAGCTGGCCGGCGGCACCGACAGGTCAAGCCGGATCGCGTCGGCGTTTTCGGGGGGGATGGCGATGTGGTGATACATCAGCACCGGCACATGCTGCGTCTCTCTCGGGTGCGCCGTGGGCCGGTGCGTTGGAACTTCTTTAGGCGCCAACGGCAGGGGCGAGAGTTGGAGCGTAACCGGCATTGGGGTTGGGCTGGGAATCAGGCCGGGCGTTGGCTCCGCGGTCGGCATCGCAGTCTCCGTGTCCGCGGGGTCGGAAGCCAATGGCTCTGCCGCGGCGAGGGGCACAAGCACATCAGCCGGAGGTGGCGGCGCGGGAGTCGGCTCGGCCGCAGTCCCGCTGGCCGACGCGCCGGCTGTCAAGAGCAAGAGCCAGCAAACCCAAAGCAGCCACTTCACCACACGCATCAGTTCAGCCTATTCAGTCTAACCCAAGTTGCTTTACAGAAAGCCCCGCTTGAAGGAATGTGGATCCCTAAATGAGCGGGCCAAAATAGAAGGTATCGGTAGACGGGTCCACAGCGAAGCGCAGGCGCTCTAGACAGCCGGGTAGTCCTAGAAACGAAGGCAAATGTCCCCAGCTTTCTGCCCACTCAGAATCTGGGACAAAAGCAGTGGCGCTTAACTCAAGACTGTAGCCTTCGATGGCCAGCAGTGTGAGATTCAACAGGTAAAGCCGCCCACTATACCAGATGCCGCGAATGAGCATCCTCAAACTGTCGAGCGACGCATTCGGATCGAGCGCGAGTTGGCTGGCGATTTGGGGCGCACACACCAGATAGGGCGCACCGGTATCCACGACTGCCAGTGCTCGCTGCCCTTCTATTTCCACTGGCACAATCACGCGGAGTGAATTGTCTTGCTCGCCGATGCCTTGATAGGGGTAATGGGCCGCGCCGGTCGCGAAGGGCCGTCCGTCAGCGAAGGCGAGCAGCATCAATACACCACAGTCAACAGCACGCCTTTGGTTGAGCTCACTTGCCGTATCAGTTCGTCAAAGTGATCGGCGGCCGCCAGCAATTTCCCCCCTTGCAAAGCGACCCATTGACCTAGGTAACGATCTCTGTTGGCTTTGAGCCACTCGAGGTTGGCTTTGATCGTTGGATCTGGTGGTAGGTTACTGCGAGTAACCCTGGGCGGCGCGAGCACGCGCGCGTATTTCTGTAGCTCGGTATGATCGCGGTAACGTTCGGCGCCTTCCGCCGCAAGTCGGCGTGCGGCCAGATGGGCGCTAGCCTCCAGGGCTAGACGAACTGCCCGAATATAATATTCTGGAGGGCGAGCGAGCCAGTTGATCTGGTCGAGCGCGGCCAAAAAGGCGCGCTCATCTCCGGCTCTCGCGGCCGCTTCGAGTGCGAGCATTTCGAGGTCTCGTTCTGTGCGGGCGTGCGCGGTCGTCGGTTCGGCCGTGGCGAGCAATGCCGTCCGCTCGCCAGCCGAGGTCACCAACACCGCACGGCCAATGGCTTTGGCCCCGTCCGGCACAGCTGCAGGGGCTGGCCAGTTGCCTGTTGTGTCCGACATGGCGAGCGTGGCCGGATAGCTGCGGGTGTAACTACCGCTTGTGACCCGTAAGGAGTGGCGACCTTGTCGGAAGCCAAAGGCTAATCCGCTGAAGCGATCCCCAATCTCATCGGGTGGCGCAGGAAAGGGATGCGTGATCATGCTCATTCTTGATCGTTCGGGCTGGGTTGGAAGGCCGCCAGCTTGTCGTCTTTCAGCGACCAGCGAAAGGCGTCATAGATTACATCGTGATAGCGGCCAATGCGCCCTGATATATCGTTCAAGGCCAGTTGCCCTTCCTCAAAATAATCAAAATCGAGGATAAAGAACGGTTCGCCTTGTTCCTGCTCATACGCAGTGCGCAAAGTCAGATTGGCATCACCATCCGTCAGCAACAATTGGGTAAGCAGGTTGGCCGGCTCCGACCAGGCTTTGGCCCGCAAGAGGGCGGTCAACTCGGGGCGCAGGAAGCCCCACAGCTCCGCTACCGTCTGGCAACCCGTATTGGAACGACTTAAACGATCCACATAGCGTAGTCCGATGCGTGTGGCATAGGCTGGTTGATAGACCTGCTGTGTCGCCTCGTGTGCCAAGCACAGATCCGCTAGGAACTCTTTCCAGTGCGTGTAGCGATTGGTCGTCAGTGCATAAAACTCAGACGCTAGTGAGAGGGAAGAGTACCCGTCGGCGGCGCTAAAGCGATAGACGCGCGGCGATAGCCCGACCATCGGGGCGCTCTCGCCGCCGAGGTCAGGTAATTGAATCTGGAAGCCTTGTTCCACGCCAAACTGCGGAAAGCGGCGCCGCACCAATTCCTGAAACTCGAAGGGTTCTTCCTTGCCAATGCGCAGGATCCGCGGAAAACGCACTTGACAAACCACTTCGATCAGGGGCGACTTAGCGAGCCGCACCTCTGGTCTGCGGGGAAAATGTAAGGGCATTAGTTAGGAGGTTCCTGCGCGAATCTGTCGCTATTATAATGCCTGTGCACAGACATATCAAGTTGTGGTATAATTCTGCGCGTTAGCACAGCGCGCCGTTGCGCCCAAAATAGAAGAGAGGTCAATGATGAACTCACACAAACCGCTCCAAAAGTTGAGGGTCTTTGTCGCGTTTCCTTCAGACGTGGCCACCGAACGCGCCCGGCTGGGGACGGTCATCGAGGAGCTCAAACCGTTTGCCGAAATGGTCGGCGTCGCGCTGGAATTGCTCGATTGGCAAGGCGTGATACCCGACCTCGGCAACGCGGAAGACGTCATCCTCGAACAACTCAAGCCGACGACCTGGGACGTCTTCATCGGCATCCTCTGGCATCGCTTCGGCAGTCCGACCAAGCGCACCGACCCGCAGAGCGGCAAACCGTACCTCTCCGGCACCGAACAAGAGTTTCGGATCGCCTATCGCCTCTGGCAGCGCTACAAGCGGCCGCGCATGATGTTCTTCTGGTGCAAGGCCGCGATTCCCCCTGACACGCTCGATCTCGAACAGTACCGACTGGTCAAAGACTTCTTCGCCGGTTTTGCGCCCGGCGCTGACCACCCCGGCCTTTATCAAACCTATGAGAACGCCGCCGCTTTTGAGCCGCTCGTCCGCCGGAGCCTGACCAACTACCTCATCCAATACGCCGAACAGGTCAAAGGCCGCACATTGTCCACACAGGAGGTCGAATCGTTCGCGCCGCGCGCGCATGATTCGCTCCCGCGGCGCGCGCCCTTTTTTGGGCGCCGCAACGAGACCGCCACCGCCCTGCGCGCCTTGAGCCCGGACGACCGCGGCTGGGGGCTGGTGATTGACGGCATCGGCGGCATCGGCAAGACCGCGCTCGCCGTCGAGGTGGCCTACCTCTGCAAAGAGCGCGGCCTTTTTGACACCTTCGTCTTTGCCACCGCCAAGACCCTGCGGCTGGAGCCGAGCGGCATCAAGGATCAGGCGCTGGCCGAAACCACGCTCGACGGGCTGATCAGCGAGGCGGCGCGCGTGTTGGGTCACGCCAACATCGTGGACCTGGCCGGCGGCGAGCCGAAACAGCGCGCGCTGATGGCCGCCCTGCACGGCAAGCGCACCCTGCTCATCTTTGACAACCTCGAATCGCTGAACATCACCGAGCAGAACCGCATCGGCGATTTCTTGCGCTACTTGCCCGACGGCTCCAAGGCCATCGTCACCAGCCGCCGCCGCCCCGGTGAATCGGCCGTGATCCTGCATCTGGAGCCGCTGACGTGGGACGAGGCGCGGGAGTTGATCGCCGATCAGGTGGCGCGCAACCCCAACGTGCAGATCGCGTTCGCCAAGGTGGGCGAGACCGCGTGGAAACAACTCTACGACGAGGCTGGCGGATCGCCGCTGGCCATGGTCTGGACCATCGGCTTGATTCAGAGCAAGCGGCTGTCGTTCGGGCGCGCGCTGGCGATGGTGCGCGACGGCAGCATGGCGAACGCGCTGACGGCGTTCATCTACCGCGAGTCGCGCAAGACGATGGACGTGCACGAGTGGAGCGTGTTAAGCGCGCTGTCGCTGTTCGAGGGGCCGGCCACCTTTGACGCGCTCGCCGCGATCAGTCATCTGGAACGCCGACCGCTCGACTCGGTGTTGAGCCGCCTGAACGCGCTTAGCCTCGTGGACACCGATGGCGTGGATGGGGCCAGCGGCGAGGAGCGCTACACGATGCACCCGATGACGCGCCGTTTCGCGCGCACCGAGATGGCGCTGGACGCCCAATCCGCGCACGCGACCGGCCTGCGCTTTGCGCGCTACTGGGCGGAGTATGCGCAACGTTTCGGCGGCGATCAGGCAGATGGTCATACGGCTCATCATCAACTGGAAAGCGAGTGGCCCAATCTGGACGGCGCGCTCAACTGGCTGTGGCAGACGGCCGGCCTCAAAGGCGACGTGGCCGAAGACAAGGCCGCGGCGCGGCT
>JACQEC010000084.1 GCA_016200765.1 Chloroflexota bacterium
GACGACCTCACCTGGCCGGAGATCAAGGAGGCCGCCGCGCGCAACACCGCCGTGCTGATACCGGTGGGCGCGATTGAGGACCACGGCCGGCATCTGCCGCTCAACACCGACAACATCATCGTCGAGGCCGTCTGCTTCGAGACGGCGCGGCGCTCGGCGGGCGAGGTGCTGTCCCTGCCGGTCATACCGGTCGGGCTGAACGAGCACCACATGGATTTCCCCGGCACGCTCAGCGCCGAGATGGACCTGCTGTTGAAGTATGTCGCGCAGTGCGCGATCAGCCTGACGCGGCACGGCTTCACGCACGTGATGATTGTCAACGGACACGGCTCAAACGCCAGCGTGTGCGAATTGGCGGCGCGCAAGGCGGTGCTGGCGAGCGGCGCAATTGTCGGGGCTATGGCCGGCAATGCCGCGGTCAGCGACGCGCTGGTCTCCGACCTGATTGCCCGCCACCGCCGGAGCGCGCCCGGAGGCATCGGCCACGCCTGCGAGTACGAGACGGCGATGATGCTGCACCTGCGCCCCGATCTGGTGCAGATGGATAAGGCGGTCAAAGAGACGGGGCAGATGGTCACGCCGTATTTCAACTGGGGCGACCACCCGCAAGCCTCGGCGTACTCGTGGATGGACTGGTGGAGCCGCTTTTCGGACTCCGGCGTGGCCGGCGACCCGACGGCGGCGACGGCCGAATTCGGCGCGCTGATGTTCGACGAAACGTGCCGCCGCATGGTCGAGGTTCTGCGCGAGTTCCGCCAAATTCCCGTGCGCGCGCGGAAGGATCACCATTGACCTATGGCTGCCTGACCGCCCAAGCGAGTGCGATAATCCAAAATGAGCAAATTGCAGGCGCCGGAGTTCAAAACCTACGAGGAAGAAGCAGAGTTCTGGGACCACTTCGACACAGGCGATTTTATGGATGATGATGGCGAATGGTTCCACTTCGAGACCCCGATCAAGCGCGCGGTGCGTATCGCGATCCTGCCCGAAGTCGCAAATGAGCTCGCGCAACAAGCGCGCAGTCAGGGCGTATCGGTTGAGACATTGGTGAATGCCTGGCTCATCGAGCGACTGCGCGCTTTGGAAGCCTCCAGCTGATCAGGTCATTCCGCCCACCGGCGCATTGTGCTCTTATCTCTGAACTGATCGCCACCCGCTTAGGCTGAGCGCGGCTCAAAGGCGGGCAGCGGCGCGCCGGTCGCTTCGCTATACAGCACGTCGGGGCAGAAATCCACATCGTTGGGCCAGACCAGTGTGCCGGCTTCGAGATCAACTCGCACGCGGCGAAAGAAAGCGATGTCCTCCAACGGCGTAAAGACACCGCCTCGGCCCACAACCCGCTTGCGAAAATCCAAATCGGACTCCACGCCGTTCGAAAAGGTTAGGTGTAGAATATAGTCTCGCACATGGCGGACATGAGTGATACGCGGAAACAAGCGAGCCTTTCTAGCCCAAGGGCGGAATTCTGATCGGAGGCTGATCGGCGCGCAAGCGCTGCCAGTTATTCATTAGTTCGACTTGATGCAGGGCGGCCCACTCGATGACCATGGAGATGGCGCGAGTCGGCAGGGCGCCGCGCAATAGATGAATGGGTTCGATAGCGATTTGCGCTTCCATATCGCCGTAGATAGCGTGAAAATGCGGAGGGTCATGCTCGTCAAAATACATGCGAATGAGGATTCCGAAGAATCGGCTGACTTCAGGCATGAGGTCTCTAACTGGCATTCCTCCCAAGAATTATAACACAAGGGATTACAAGATTTACGAAGACTTTGCGGGAGTGGAAATGGATGGGACTTGGCCTTTGATTAGCCACCAGTCATTGGCTCGCATTGATATATTGATGGACGCAAAGACCAGCCTTGATCTATGACCGCCTCCACGCCGCCAACCCTCTCCCTTGACCTTATCGCGGATATCTGCGCGGGCCGGCATGGCGACCCGTTCAGCGTGCTGGGGCCCCACATGGTCATGCTCGATGGGCAGTCGGCGGTGGCCGTGCGCGCGTTTCTCCCCTTCGACCGCGCGGTCAGCGTCGTCAGCGTGCAGGAGCCAGCAGAGACCACGCCCATGCGGCAACTTCACCCGGCGGGTTTCTACGAGGCGGTGTTCGCTGGCCGTGACCCGACGTTTCGCTACCGCCTGCGCGTCGCAGGAGCCGATGGGGACGAGCGCCTGATCGAAGACCCCTACGCTTTCCCGCCGCTCTTGAGCGACTACGACCTGCACCTGCTGGGTGAGGGCACGCACCACCGTTCCTACGAGAAACCGTCCACCCGATGCGCTTTCGCCACGAGGCGGGCCTTTGGGAAATCTTCCTGCCGGGGCTTGAGGCGGGCACGCCGTATAAATATGAGATATGCAGTCAGGGGCAGAGGGGGAAGGCCGACAAGGCCGACCCCTACGGCTTCGCGGCAGAACTGCGCCCACAGACGGCCTCGCTGATCTATGACGTGGATGCGTATCAATGGGGCGACGCCGGGTGGATGGGGAGGCGGCGGGCGCGCGACCTCAACCAGCCCATGTCCATTTACGAAGTCCACCTCGGCTCGTGGCGGCGCGTGCCCGACGAAGCCAACCGCTGGCTGACCTACCGTGAACTCGCGCATCAGTTGGTCGCCTACATCAAAGAGATGGGCTACACGCATATCGAACTCCTGCCCATCACCGAGCATCCCTACGATGGCTCGTGGGGTTACCAGACAGTCGGCTACTTCGCGCCGACCAGCCGCTACGGCTCCCCGGCTGACTTCATGTATTTCGTGGACACCTGCCACCAAAACGGGATCGGCGTATTTCTCGACTGGGCGCCGGCGCACTTCCCGAAAGACGTTCACGGCCTGAACACCTTTGACGGCACCCACCTCTACGAGCACGCCGACCCGCGCCGGGGCGAGCATCAGGATTGGGGCACGCTCATCTTCAACTACGGGCGCAACGAGGTGCGCAACTTCCTGTTGTCCTCGGCGATGTTCTGGCTCAACAAGTATCACCTTGACGGCCTGCGGGTGGATGCCGTCGCCTCGATGCTCTACCTCGACTACTCGCGCAAGCCGGGCGAGTGGCTGCCCAACCGGTTTGGCGGGCGGGAGAATCTCGAAGCGGTTGACTTCCTGAAAGAGTTTAACCGGCTGGTGCACGAGGCGTATCCGGGCGTGCTGACGATAGCCGAGGAATCCACCGCCTGGCCGATGGTCACGCGCCCGGTTTATCTGGGCGGGCTGGGCTTTGATCTCAAGTGGAACATGGGTTGGATGCACGACCTGCTGGCCTACATGGCGTGCGACCCGCTCTTCCGCCGCAACGAGCAGGGCAAGCTCACCTTCTCGCTGATGTACGCTTTCAGCGAGAACTACCTGCTGCCGCTCTCGCACGACGAGGTCGTGCACCTGAAGAAGTCGCTGTTGGACAAGATGCCCGGCGACCGCTGGCAGAAGTTCGCCAACCTGCGCGCGTTCTACGGCTTCATGACCGCTCATCCGGGCAAGAAACTGCTGTTCATGGGCGGCGAGCCGCACGGGGCCGCGCACCGCGGCCTGCAAAAGTTTGTCGCCGACCTGAACCGACTCTATCGCGCCGAGCCGTCATTATACGAGGTGGATGGCTCTTGGGACGGCTTTGAGTGGATTGATTTCCGCGACATTGACCACAGCATCGTCGCCTTCATGCGCCGCGCCAAAGACCCGCAAGACTTCCTCGTGGTCGCCTGCAACTTCACGCCCGTGCCGCGCTCCGGCTACCGGCTGGGCGTGCCCGCGCTGGGCGAATACCGCGAACGGCTGAACAGCGATGCGGCGCCGTACGGCGGCAGTGGCATGGGCAATCCCCAGCCCGTGCCCGCCGAAGCGGTCAAGTGGCACACACAGCCATATTCGGTGGTAGTGACCCTGCCACCGTTGAGCACGATTATCCTGAAGCCGCTGAACCCGCAGTTCCCGCCGCCGAAAGCGGAGGCCGCAGAGGAGGACCCTGCGGAGCCGATGGCGCAGAAGAAGGATGACACCGCGGAAGGCGATGCTTTGACGGCTGATAACGGGTGATAATGTAATGAACCTTACAGCGAATCAAAGCGCGGCCTGCTATTCTCGATAGCAGATTGGTTCGTGATGTGGATTGTTTCTATGCTCACCTCGCGTCCGGTTGCGCATACCTATGGCAGAGGTGAGCAGGGAAGGGGGAGCAATGGCGAGGGCGAACAATGCTCGACAGCGTAGGCCACAGCATCATGCGGTGTCGCGCGCCTTTGATCAGGCGCTCGCCTCATCCTCGTGAATATGGCTCGAACGGTTTGCTTCATCCTGTCGCTATTCACGGCATTGGTCAGCGCTTGCGGGCCGGGCCCAACACCGACGTACCCGACGGCATTACCTGCGACCTCATTCGACCCGCGCGGGCCGCGCACGAAAGAATTCGCGCAACTGCTTGCGCGTGATGCGATTCTGCCCATCTACCATCCGCAGTTCGTGCGCGCCGACGCGAGTCGCTACGCGGAAGACGAACTGGTGATGGGCGTCGCGATCAACGGCGAGGCGAAAGCCTACCCCGTGACGCTGCTCACGTTTCGGGAGATGGTCAACGATGAGCTGGCCGGAGTGCCCATCCTCGTCACGTTCTGACCGCTCTGCTATACCGGTCTCGTGCATGATCGGCGGGTGAATGGCAGGGCATTGGTCTTTGGCAACCAGGGCGCGCTGTATCTGAACGCGATGACGTGGTGGGACCACGAGACCGAAAGCCTATGGTCGCAGCCGCTGGGCGAAGCCATCGGCGGAGCACTGCTGGGCACGCAGTTGGAATTACTGCCCAGCAGCACGGTGCCGTGGGCGACGTGGCGCGCGGAGCATCCGCAGACGCTGGCGCTGTTCGACGAATCCTACGAACAGTTCAACCTTGAGAGCCGCAAGTCCTCGCAAGATAACTACATCATTGGCGTCGTGCTGGGTGATCAGTCACGCGCCTATCCCTATCGCATCGCCAGCGCGGAGCAATTGGTTCAGGATCAAATCGGGAATACGCCGTTGCTCGTGCTGGTCGAGCCGCAGTCGCACAGCGTGCACGTGTTCGTGCGCGCGACAGGCGCACAAACGCTGACTTTCGCGCTGCAAGGCGACGCGCTCATTGATCAACCGACTCACTCGACGTGGGATCGGGCGCACGGCATCGCGATGACGGGCCCGCTGAAAGGCGCCGCGCTGCGTCCCTTCCCTTACATCCCGGCCTATGCGCGCGCGTGGCGTGACTTTCATCCAGAGAGTTGGTTCTACCAAGGGAAAGGTGTGTTCCAAAAGCCGTGATCCGATGCGGCCATTTTCGATGTGGTGCAGTACGGCGGCATGGGCAATCCCCAACTCGTGCCCGCCGAAGCGGTCAAGTGGCACACCCAGCCGTACTCGGTGGTGGTGACCCTGTCGCCGCTGAGCGCGATTATGCTGAAACGAGCGCGGCTTGCAGGTGACGCGCCGGCCCACAACGACGATGAGTCTAAGCGACCCTCTTTGAAGGCAGACCCTTAATCAAACAGAAAGGCAATCGTTAGAGTTGATTTTTGGGTGATTCTCACTACAATCTAGGGCAGGAAACCTCCATAGCCTCTAGAAGCCGGTGGAACGCAATGAAGTTGCAGTCATCTGTCGAACTTTGTCTCGGCGACTGCCGGGAAGTCTCTAAGGATCTTAAAGGCGACTCCGTTGACCTTTAGAGTCGGATGCCGAGGCATTGTGACGCGAAGCTCAAGGCCAAATCCAACACCAAGGCGGTATGCCGGTAGTAGACGACACCACGTTGAACAAGTTCTACGCCCAGCAGATCGAGTTCGTCACACGTCGCTGGTCAGGCAAGCACTGGCAAGTGGTGCAGGGTATCAGCGAGGTCACGCGCTTGTGAACCGAGGGCGAGCGCCCGATTCGTTGTGACTACCGCCTCTTCCCAAGGCTACAGACGGTGCGACCAATGACTATCATTTCCACGTCATGCTTACCACGGCGCACCGGCGGGGCTTCCGGGCGTGTTGCGTCGTCTTTGACAGTTGGTACAACAATTGAGCCGATCTGGAGTTGGTGCGTAGCTGTGGCTGACAAGCATGAAGAATAACCGACCTGTCAGCCTCAACTTCCAGGACAACAGACCCGTTTCAGAACTGCCCATCGCTGCGAGCGGTACGTTCGTGCATCTGAAAGGCTACAGTCTCATCCGGGTGTTCAAGGGCGTCACCCCAGACGGCGATATTGAATACTGGGCGACTAATGACTTCGAATGAACTTGGTTGATCGAGAACTACCATCGCAGGATCAAATGGTGCTACGACAACGAGCGTTGCCCAGTGCATGCTATCCGTGCGCAACGCAGTCACAACGGCTTAAGTTTTGTCACCGGCCCAAGTTGATTCGAAGCCAAGACCACCGTCAGCCGTGAGGCTGTTCGCGCCTATCTCGCTTATCCAACCTACGTTTTATCCCCTAACCACGTAATGTCTAACACAATTCAGTATAGCGCGCATAGCGAGGAGTCTCCAATGGCACTGATATTGTACAAACACATTGATCAGGCGTTCGCCGATCTCCATTTAGTACATGGCGGCGTTCGCGAAGATTACTTCGGACTGCTCTATCTTGAGAAAGAACACCATGTGCCACGGGAACAAGCACTTAATCAAGTTGCCTTTGGTGGGAATGACTACGGGATTGATGGCTTTCATTTTGACGCGAAGAAACGCAACTTGTATCTTTTTCAGTTCAAGTACACCCAGGCGTACAACCAATTCAAAGGCTCGATGCAACGATTGATTGACGACGGCGTGGAGTTGATTTTTACAAAGCCCAATCAGGACGACAAGAAAAACCAACTACTGCTGCAGTTGCGCAGTTGTCTGGTTGACAATCGCGCCGTCATTGACCAAGTTTGTTTCCGTTTCGTGTTTACCGGAGATCCGCAGGATGCGGAACACAGCAAAGCGTTAGACAAATTGCGCGAGGATCTGGAGGGCAAGAAATACCTTGTCAAAGAGTTCTTTGGTAATCGCGACGTTGGATTCGTCGTCGAGTTCCGATCGGCTGCCGGGAAGGTAGGCGTCGTCAGCGAGCCGATTGCGAATAGTGTGTTCCGCGTATCACTCACCGAACCGATCTCAGCCGATGGGCCTGATGGCGAGAAGATGTATATTGGGTTCATGCCTCTGGTTGATTTGCTCCAAATGCACAAAGAACTGGGGTCGCATTTCTTTGATCGCAATATCCGGTACGGACTCGGTGAGAGCGAGTCCGTCAATCGCGCCATTTCCAGGGCGCTTCGCCAGATTGTGCTCGATCAGTCGCTTGATCCGTCGGTATTCGCTTTTCACCACAATGGCATCACGCTATATGCAGAGAAGATGGAAAAGGCGGATGGCGAATGGCTCCTCACCACGCCAAGACTGCTGAACGGCGCGCAGACAATTACGACTGCGGCGAGTTTCTGGGGACGAGATGAAGTGCAATCCAGAACTAAGGGTGCTCATACTGCATTTAATGCGATACGCGTTGTATGCAAAGTGATAACCCATGCGGATCATAAATTTGTGACGACGGTGACCGTCAATAACAATCGACAAAACCCCGTGGAGCCGTGGAACCTACATGCGAACGACATGATTCAATTGGAGTTGCAGGATAAGTTCATCGAGGACATAGGGATCTACTACGAGCGCCAGGATAATGCCTTCAACCAGCTGAGCACCGAGGACCTTGAGGAGTACGGGATCAAGGAGGAGTCCAAAGCGCTCCAAATGCTGAAGCTGACGCAGACATTCCTGCTAACCGATGGGCAGATCAGCCGACTCGCCGAGATGCGGCGGGTATTCGAGGACGACAAGGTCTATGACCAAGTATTCCGACCGACACGGCTCAGGGCCGATTCACGCAAGATCCTGCTGTGCTACAAGGTCCAATTCCGACTGCGCAAACTCGCCAACGAAATCAGCCAGATGGGGCAGAATAAGTACTGGTTCATGTCGAGGGCTCGCTATCTTTTGTGGGCTCTCGTCTGCCAAGGATTACTGAACGAACCACAGATCGAGAACCTCTGTGAGAATTTTGGCAACAGCATGACGATGCCCGCCGATTTCAGCGACAGGCTGAGCACTCTCGCCACGACGAGAGCGCGACCGCTCATTGCGAAGCTGATGGAGGATAAGGACTATGCGGCTAAGGCAAAAGAGGGCAATCTGAGCTTCTTGCGAACGGACCGGGCATTCGCTCGATGCATGGAGTTCGCCTACACGAGGTGGGATTGGGTACACAGGAAACTGCCATGATGGCTCTCCTATGTGGGCTCTGATTTCTGATGGTGCTCGAAAGGCAATCTTGTCCATGACAAAGGAAACCGAACCGCCCGACGGTTTCGACGAAATTGAAGACGATCTTGAGGATCAGGAGGATTCCGACGAAGAGCCTAATCCGCTCGCGGAGGAACGCAGGAACTTAATTGGCTTGTGCGTCGAAGATCGGGAAGCGATTGTAGCGTTGCGGCAAGAGGTGCGCGAACTGATTAGCCGTGAGGATAATACGCCGAAGGAGATTTTCGACCTCGCGAAGTTGCTATTGGCACTGGGCAATCTGCCGCGCCCCACCGAGGGAATCTCCCTGGAATTGGACCTCCACGAGTCCTTTCCGAATGGCGAGAGTACGAGCTATATTCTGTTGCTCGGACATGGGGCTTTCCGACTGGAGAAAGGTTCGTGGGTTATCGCTGACCCTCGCTTCGGCGGCGATTCCGTCGGCGAAACCTATTTCGAGTGCGAAGTCAGCGGGTATCGTTACGCTCTCCGCCCAACGGGATTGCAGGAGTGGGTCAGGGAGTTTGCTGAGCAAATGCGGAATCCACAGGTGACGCTGTCGATCGGGGACATAGAACATTCGTCGGGCATCAACTGGGATAGCCAGGGGAGTGATGAGGATTGGAAGAAGCTAGAGCACGATGACGACTGGTACGATCTTGATAACTTGATAGGGCCATGAGACAACGCATGCGCCGCGCGATTGATGCAGACGACTACAAGCAGTTCATCTCTCCGCTGTTGTTCTACAGGTGCCTATCGAAAGCCGAGGCCGCAGAGGAGAAGGCACATCCTCTCCAAACCCTCATCCAAGAGGAGACCGCTATTCCGGCGGCTTCTCGCGCGGCGGCAGGACCGCCATGAAATCGCGCGTGAAGCGTTCGCTGTACTCGCTTAACAGCCGTTCTGTGCGCGCCGGGTCGGGCGAGACGACGATCAGCCCGGCGTGGTTCTTCCGCTTCAGCCGCCAGACGATCTGCGGGTCGTCGTATGGCGACAGGTCGGGCCACTCCTGCCGCGCCAGACAGATGAGGATGCCCGCGTAGTTGTGCCGCACCGGCGGCAGTTGGTACGTTTGCCCGCGCGCGTGCGCCACCTCCAAACGGCACCACTCCGCCCAGAGGTTCACGCCGGTGGCGAACTCCACCAACTCCGCGATGTTCGCGCCGCCCACCCGCGCGGCAATCTCCAGAAAATAGAAGCGGCCATCGGCCTGCGCCTTGATGTACTCGGCGTGATTCACGCCGCGCACCATGCCCAGCGCGCCGATCACCTGCCGGTTCAGCGCGAAC
>JACQEC010000062.1 GCA_016200765.1 Chloroflexota bacterium
AATCAACCCTGTGGCCTTGAGGCGCGCTTCGAGCACAGTCGGCCCTGACTCGCTTCGCATCTGGTCAACACGTTGAAGCCGCTGGTCAATATCGCGCTCGAGTTCCGCTTGGTGATCCCAGTAATAAGCGAGAGCCGAGTGAATTTGCCCCATCGTCAGGTAGGGGTGCTGGAAGTGGAGTTCTTCCGGACTCCAGCCGTAGGCCAGCATCCCCATCACGAGCTCGATGACCTTCATGTTGGTGCCGGCGATGGTCGGCGCATCTCCATCCAGCACAACATGTTCATAGCGCGTTTCAACGAGCGACATATAAACCTCCGTTCTCGTTCACCCCTTGCTCTCCATCACCCGCTTCAAATTCTGCACGGCCTTTTCCGACTCGCCGTGCATATACTGCTCGAACTGCGCGGCGGTCTCGGGCTGGCTATCAAAAGGAGTTTGGTATTCCAGATCGCGCGTGAAGCGTGTGGTAGCGGCCTGCGCTTCAAAGGCATAGATCAGACGCCCCTCGAAGCCGGGGTTGTCTATCGTCCAGACCACGCGGCGCAGGGGCTCGTGTTCCACGACCGTCCAATCGCCCTCGCCGATGCGCCCACCAAGGTTGGCGCGCTCGCGCGTCACATCGCCGACGCGCACCGGCCGCTCCGTGACGCCGCTGACGCCCAGCGAATTGGGGTGATAGCGCGGCCAGTTCTTCGGCGTCGTCGCCAGATTGAAAACTTCCTCGATGGGCCGGTTAATCAGCACGGTGTTGATGACATGACCCATAGTCCTCCCTTATGGCAGATTCAATTCCGCCGCCGCGCACTCGCTCCGCCGCCCCGCTGGCAGCCAGCGGAACGACTCCTCCGGCGTGGCGCGGGCGAGATATTCCAGACCAACATAGCCGTGATAGCCTGACTGCTCAATCGCCCCGAACACCTCGCGCCAGCCAATCTGGCCGGTGCCCGGCTCGTGGCGGCCGGGGTCGTCGGCGATCTGGATGTGGGCCATCAGCGGCGCGTGCTGGCGGATGGTTTCGGCCATGCGCCCTTCCATCCTCTGCATGTGATAGACATCGTACTGCAAGCGCGCCCACGGCGAGGCGATGCGTTGCAAGAAGGCCAGCCCATCGGCGGTGCGCGGCCACAAGTAGCGCGGCGTGTCAAAGGTGTTGAGCGGCTCGACGCACAGCGTGATGCCGCTCGCCGCGGCGATGGGCAGGGCCCACCGGTAGTTTTCGTCAACCACGTTGAACTGCGCCTCGCGCGGGAGCGCGCCGAGATCGTTGCCGGCCAGACAGTTAATCCGCGTACAGTCCACGCGCCGGGAAAATTCAACCGCCGCCTGCAACATCTCGCGCCACTCGGCCTTGCGCGCCGGGTCATTCGCGTAGCCGCGCTCGCCCTTCGGCATATCGCCGGAGTCCATATTGTGCAGAGCGACGCGCAAGCCCAATCCTTTGATAGCGCTCACCACCTCGTCAAGGTTCTCGCCGCGCGGCCACAGAAACTCAACCGTGTCAAAGCCGGCGTCCTTCGCCTGCTGGAAACGCTCAACAAACGGGATGTCGCGCCAGAGCATGGAAACGTTGACAGCAAAGTGTAGCATCATGGCCTCCTATGCCTCTTCGTCTTCCTCTATCGCGTCAAACAACGTCGTCTGCTGCCAAACAGCCTGCTCCTCCATGAGGATGTGGCGCGGCAGGATGCCGCCTT
Source organism: Chloroflexota bacterium (assembly GCA_016200765.1). Taxonomy (GTDB): domain Bacteria; phylum Chloroflexota; class Anaerolineae; order JACRMK01; family JACRMK01; genus JACQEC01. Next base: position 1,698 of record JACQEC010000062.1, read on the forward strand.
CGTCCACCCCGCCCAGCCGGTTGATGTTCTCAATCACCGTTGGCAGGCAATACTCCGTCAATTGTTCGCGAATCTGCGGCGTGTTGAAGCGCAGGGTGCGCCAGCCCAGTGTTTCAAGTGCGTTGTCCCGCACGTTATCGGCGGCGCTTTTTTCGGAACTGGTGTGCCAGTAATCACCGTCAGCCTCAACGTCAATCTTGCCTTTCAGGCAGTAGATCGCGAAGTCGAGCGCGTAGAAGTCCAGTCCAATCTGAACGAATTCCTGCCGCTCGGCGGGAATCTGGCGCCGCTTGAATTCAGCCCACAGCCTGTCTTCGAGCGAGCTTTCATCGTACAGATCGTTGATTTCTATGGCGGAGAAGAATTTCTCAAAGGTCGTCGGGATAAACACGATACGCCGCAAGCGGCGACTGGGAATCGGATCAGGCCGCTGAATCAGAGGGTCTAGCACCAATTGGTAGTAACGTTGATGGGCTTTCAGGTCGAGCGGCTCGTCTGGAAATAGTTGATAGCGAAAGACCTCGTGAATAGCCTGCACGCGCGCGTAATAATGGACGGCATGAGCGAGGTCGCCAAAGATTTTGGTGTGGTAAAACGCCAGCCACTCGGGCGGCCAGCGGCCTTTCAACCAGCGCTCCGCGCTCGGCACCGGAATGCGATACCAATGCTCATCGCGCGCCTTCTGGAAGTCAAGCCGGTTGTTCATGATCGCCACCAGCACTTCACCACGCGTCATACGTCCAGCAGTCCCTTCACATACTGCGCTTCGCCGATGTGCATGAAGGTGTGCGCGACCGTGTGCGACAGCACCATCGCCGCGGTCAGCATCACGCCGGGGCGGCGCGGGTGCGGCGCCTCGACGGCCAGCGTCTCGTCGCCGGCGCTGTCCAGATAGGTCTCGGTGCGCGCCCACAAGGCTTCAAGGTACGCGCTCAAGACCTCCGGCGGCATCGGCATCGCGGCAACGTCCTCCGCCGTGAAGTCGGTGCCGAAGCCTGCGCCCCACAGCCCTTTGCCCTTTGTCTCGAAGCCGAAGCGCGCCGGCCAGCCCTCCATCTCGTACAGTTCGTCGCCCGCGCGCATCCGGAAGTGATCCCAATCCCAGACGCGCAGGGCGTGCCACAGCGTAAAGCCGATGCTGTTCGCCTTTGGCGCAGGCCGCCAGTTCACTTGCTCGGCGGTCAGGTCTTTGAGGGTGGTCGCAAACTTGGCTTGACTAAGGGGGCTTAGGTTGTGTATAGTCGGCCTGACAGAGCCAGCAAAGGGTTGTGGAGCTACAAGCGAATGGCTGGCTCTATAATACGTGGCGCTACAGAGGATAAAGACGCGGCGCCCAGATTCCCTTTGTGCACCATCGGCACAAATGGAGGGTAAGCCTGCGGGAGAGGCGAAGGCAACTATGAGCAATCGTCGTAGGGGTGTGCGACCGGCGCGCAACCAGCCGTCGTTGGTGGGGATACCGCCGCCTGAGCTGAAGGCGCTGAAAACGCCGCGGCCAACTGGTGACCACGCGTCCACGCGCTCGAAAACCCCGCCGCCATCGCGCCCGGCTACCGATCTGTTCATCGTAGACAACAGCGATGCGGATTGGAAGGTGGCACAGTACCTGTATGACTGGTGTGAGATCGCGCGCGCGCTCGACGTGGCGACCGGCTACTTCGAGATTGGCGGACTGCTGTTGCTTGACGGCCAGTGGCAAAAGCTGGAGCGAATCCGCATTCTGATGGGCGATGAGGTCACGAAGAAGACCAAGCAGGCGTTTGAGCAGGCGCTGAACCAGATTGCGGGCACGCTGGATAGCAGCCTCGAACGGGAGAAGGAGAAGAATGATTTTTTGCGCGGTGTGCCAGCCATCGTCGCCGCGCTGCGCAGTGGGCAGATCGCCTGCCGGGTCTATCGCGAGCGCAAATTCCATGCCAAAGCGTATATCACCCACGCGAAGTTCGAGGTGATGGGCGCGACCGCGCTGGTCGGGTCGAGCAACTTCACCTATCCGGGGCTGCACGACAACATCGAACTGAACGTGCGGCTGCGGTCTGAAGTAGAAGGTCTGCAAGCGTGGTACGAGCATTACTGGGACGAGGCGGAGGACGTTACACCCGATCTGCTGCGTGTGATCGAGAAACACGTACGCGAGTACACGCCGTTTGACGTCTATGCCAAGGCGCTGTACGAGTACCAGCGCGGCCACAGCCCGAGCGCGAGCGAGTGGGAGCGCACGCAATCGCGCACGTATAACGTGCTGGACTATTACCAGAAGGAAGGTTATCACGCGCTGCTGCGACGTACGGCGCGCTATAACGGCGCATTACTGTGCGATAGCGTCGGGCTAGGCAAGACATTTATCGGGCTGATGCTGATCGAACGGCTGGTGCAATTCGAGCGCAAACGCGTGGCGCTGATCGTGCCGAAGGCGGCGCGCAGGCCTGTGTGGGAAAGCAAGCTGAATAAGTACCTGCCGGGGCTGGCCGGTTCGACCTTCGGCAGCAACCTAGCGATCTTCAACCATACCGACCTGACACGTGGCGGCGACTACGTGCGATACATGCAGGAAATTCAAGAACAAGCCGACGTAGTGATCATTGACGAGGCGCATCACTTCCGCAACCAAGCCTCGCAGCGCTACCGCCGCTTGTTCGACATGCTGGCCGGGAAGCAGGTCTATCTGCTGACGGCAACGCCTGTCAACAACAGCCTGCTCGATTTGCAGCATGAGATCGAGCTGTTCTCTCGGCGACGGGCAGACTATTTCAAGGACGCGCCGCTGGGCATCCACTCGCTGGCCGGGCACTTCCGCACCTTGGAAAACGCGCTGAAGAAGATTGTAGGCGAGCGCGATGGGATGGTGGACGTTTCCATGGCCGAGGCTGAGAAAGTGCTAGCGCAGGATGACCTGTTTCGGGCGCTGGTGGTCCAGCGCAGCCGAGCCTATGCCAAGCGCAGCCAGGAGCAGCACAGCGGGCATCAGGTAATCTTCCCGTTGCGCGAACGTCCGCAGGTGGCGAAGTATTCACTGAAGGAAACCTACGGCGACCTGTTGGAACACCTAGAGCAGGCGTTTATGAAGGAAAAGCCGCTGTTGTCGCTGGCCGTGTACTATCCGCTGGCATTTTATAAAGGGCCAGATGGCAGCATTGACCCGCTGCAAGAGGGTCGGCAGGCACAGGTGGTGGGTCTGATCCGCACGCAACTGCTGAAACGCTTCGAAAGCGCGGCGCGCGCCTTCGAGGCAACCTGCGAGCGGCTGTTGCTGAAGCTACTGGCCTTCATCGAAGTGAACACGTATTCTGAAGCGGAGCAGCGCCGTCTGGGACGCTGGAAAGCACAGCACTCGGAGACGCTGGAACGGGTACGCGAGCACATTGGCTCTGGAGATGAAGACGAGGATGAGGACGATCAAGTACCGTCCGAATTTCTCGAAGCCGCCGACCAACTGGACCCGACAGAGTACCGGATTGATGAGATCATCGCCGAGACCTATCTTGACCTCGACCAACTGCTGGTATTCCTGGACGACCTGAAAGGTTTTTCGCCACAACGCGACGACAAGTTGCAGAGTCTGCTTGCACTGCTGCACAAGAAGCCGCTCGACCGGCAGAAGGTGCTGATCTTCAGTGAGTACATGGAGACAGCGCACTACCTGTACGAGCAACTGAAGGCGGCGGGTATCGGGCCAGTTGATGAAGTGCACGGCCAGAGCACACGAGACCGCGGCGAGATTATCCAAGCGTTTTCACCCTATTACAATGACACGTCGAGCGCGGAATTGAATGCCAAGGGCATCACAGAGACGCGCGTGCTGATTTCGACCGACGTGCTATCCGAAGGGCTGAACTTGCAGGACGCGACGCTGCTGATCAACTACGACCTGCACTGGAACCCGGTGCGACTGATGCAGAGGATCGGGCGCGTGGACCGGCGGCTCGATCCAGAGGTCGAAACGCGTATGGTGGCTGATAACCCGGAATCCAAGGAAGTGCGCGGGCGAGTTCGCTTCTGGAACTTTCTGCCGCCCGACGAACTGAATGACCTGTTGGGGCTATACGAGACGGTGGCGCACAAGACGCTGCGCATCTCGAAAATCTTCGGCATCGAGGGCAAGCAACTGTTGAGACCGGAAGATGACTATCAGGCACTGAAAGAGTTCAGCGAAGCGTACGAAGGCACGCCGTCGCCAGCCGAGATGCTGCGGCTGACGTATCGCGATTTGGTGCAGGCCAACCCGGGATTGGAAGACGAACTGGCGCGCTTCCCACTGCGGGTATTCAGCGGGCGGGCGCACCCGTCAAGCGGCGCGCAGGGGGTGTTCTTCTGCTACAGCCTGCCTGCCAAGAACGCGGCGACGGGCGAGTGGGACCCGGAGGCAGCCTTCGCGCGCTGGTATTACTACGACGCGCAAAGCGGCAAGATTGCAGAGAGCGCTGAGGAGATTCATCCGCTGATCGCCTCGACGCGGGAGACGCCGCGCCGCTGCGTGATGGCCCCAGAGACGTTGGTCGAAATCCGCAAGAAGATCGAGAAGCACATCACCAACAGCTATCTCAAATCCATTGTGGCGCCGGTCGGCGTGAAGCCGGTGCTGAAGGCGTGGATGGAGCTGAATTAGAATTTGCATCGGTTGGTCAGTTGGGCATCGGTTAGAAACCGACGCCTAGCCCATGCGAAACCCGCTGAAGCGGGTTGGAGCGGTCGAGGTGAGACATGCCAGATTTCGCGGAAATCAAATCCATTCGCAATTTTAAGTCGCTGGTGCGCTATTTACGCGCGAAGCTGGACTGGCCGGTGGACGAGGACAACGCCAACGACTTGACGTTCGACTATAGCCCGGAGGAGCTAGGGCTGGACGAGGAGGCGGCGGTCAAGATCCGCGAGATCAAGCAGATTCGCCCGCTGGTGGACGGGCAGCCATGGGGCATTTTCTGGATTGACTTCGAGCCGAAGCGCCTGCCGGTGGTGGCGATGCGGCGCATCCTCGGCGCGCTGGTACGCAAGAAGCGCGGCGGGCAGGCGCACCGCGCGGTATGGGATTTGCAGGACCTGATGTTTATCTCGGCGACGGGTGAGGGCAGTCAGCGGGGCATCTCGTTCGCGCACTTCCGCGAGACAGCGGGCGAGCAGCCGCAACTGCGCACCTTCTCGTGGGACGCGCACGAGAACCATTTCTATTACCTCGAAAAGTTGAACCTGGAGGCGCTGCGCTGGCCGCCGAACCCGAAGGACGGCGAAGGCTGGCGGAAGCAGTGGAGCGGAGCGTTCACGACGGCACACCGCGAGGTGATCAAGAATGCAGCCGAACTGGCCGGGACGATGGCGCAGATTGCGAGCGGCATCCGCGCGCTGATCAATGACGTGTATGGCTACGAGTCGGAGAAGGGGCCACTGCATAAGCTGTACGAGTCGTTCAAGCGCGTACTGATTCACGACCTGACTATCGAAGATTTCGCGGACATGTACGCGCAGACCATCACCTACGGGCTGTTTTCGGCGTTCGCCACGCCCCACGATGGGCGACCCGCGCTGGAGCGGGCGGGCGAACTGATTCCGGCGACCAACCCGTTCCTGCGCGAACTGTTCCAGCAGGTGCTGAAGACCGGCGCGAAGGGCCAGCAGCACCTCGACCCGGATGAACTAGGGGTCGGTGAATTGGTGGAACTGCTGACCAGCGTGGACATGGATGCGATTCTGCGCGATTTCGGGCGGCAAAGCCGGGAGCACAAAGAAGACCCGGTGATCCACTTCTACGAGTCGTTCCTGCGCGAATACGATCCGCAGAAGAAGGCGAAGCGCGGTGTGTTCTACACGCCCGACCCGGTGGTGCAGTTCATCGTGCGCTCGGTAGATCACCTGCTGCGCACGGAGTTTGACTGCGCCGACGGGCTGGCCGACACGGGCACGATGACGGTGAAGGGCCAGACGATCCCGAAGGTGCGGGTGCTGGACCCGGCGACAGGGACAGGCACGTTTCTGAAGTACGTGATCGAGACGATCCACGACACATTCGAGCAGAAGCGCAAGCACCTATCGAAGGAGCAGCGCGAGAAGGAGTGGAACCGCTACGTGCCAGATCAACTGCTGGCGCGGCTGTACGGCTTCGAGTTGATGATGGCGCCCTACGCAATCGCGCACATGAAGTTGGGGCTGGCGCTGCGGGAAACGGGGTACCAGTTCAAGACCGGCGCGCGACTGCGGGTCTATCTGACGAACTCGCTGCAGCCGGCTCACGAAATCCCGCGCGTGGACACGCCGTTCTTGGCGCGCGAGGCCGAAGAGGCCAACGCGGTGAAGAGCGAGACGCCAATCACGGTAGTAATCGGAAACCCGCCGTATGCGGGCCATTCGGCCAATGCGAGCAAGAATCCGGATGGTTCGCTGAACTTTATCGGCACATTGCTGAAAGACTACTATCAGGTGGACGGCAGGCCGCTGGGCGAGAGGAACCCGAAGTGGTTGCAGGATGATTACGTGAAGTTCATCCGCTTCGGACAGCACCTGATAGAGAAGACCGGCGCGGGCATCTTGGCGATGATTACTAATCATGGTTATCTGGATAATCCGACATTCCGAGGAATGCGCCAGCAGTTGATGAAGACGTTTTCGGAAATCTATGTGTTAGATCTGCATGGTAACGTAATCAAGAAAGAAAAGACCCCCGACGGAAGCAAGGATGAGAATGTTTTCGATATTCAGCAAGGCGTTGCTATTTGTATTTTCGTCAGACACATGAGTTTCGAGAAAGCGGTAACCGTTCGCCATTCGGAATATTGGGGTACAAGGGCGGGTAAATATCAGGAACTCGTGGCTTCGAACTTGGATATTATCGAATGGGCACAGGTAGAGCCTGGGCCACCATTATATCTATTTACTCCACAAGATAAGTCATTAACGATAGAGTACAACCAAGGTTGGAAGGTTACCGATTTCATGCCGGTTACTTCAGTGGGCATAGTAACCGCCCGTGATAACCTTACTATTCAGAATAATCCAGAGCACGTTCTCGAAGTTGTGCGAGACTTCGTTTCTCTTCCCGTAGAGAAGGCACGGACAAAATACGAACTGGGTGATGATGTTCGTGACTGGAAGGTATCTCTTGCCCAGCAAGACATTCGCGTGCATGGTTTCCGTCGGCACAACATTGTGCCTGTACTCTATCGCCCATTCGATACGAAATACACGTACTATACAGGGCGGTCGCGCGGTTTCATATGTATGCCGCGACTGGAAGTAATGAGTCATATGCTCGCAGGTGCAAATCTTGGATTGGTTTCCGCTCGAAGCAACAAATCTGCTAATCCTGATCATTTCTATTGTACGCGGACCATGTCAGAAGCGAAGGCAGGAGAATCCACAACGCAGTCATGCTTATTTCCTCTATACGTTTACCGCAAACGCGACAATTCCCAACACGAACTATTCGTCACGAACTCCGCCCAGAGAAACGGTGATCGTCTCCCGAACCTGACCAGTGAGTTCGTAGTTGAATTAGAAAACCGATTGGGCATGAGGTTTTATCCTGATGGAGTTGGTGATCTCGAGAGCACGTTCGGGCCCGAGGATGTCTTCGGCTATATGTATGCTATCTTCCATTCCCCAAGCTACCGCTTACGATACGCTAGACTCCTAAAGACGGATTATCCGAGATTGCCGATCACGAATAATCCGAATCTCTTCGGCAAGCTTACCAAGAAAGGCGCAGCATTGGTTGGGTTGCATCTGATGGAGTCGCCCGCATTAGACAAGCCCATCACAAGGTTCGTCGGCAAGGGCAGCGACGAGGTGGCGTCGGGCTATCCGAAGTACGAAAACGACAAGGTTTCCATCAACCCAGAGCAAGGCTTTGCGGGCGTGCCGAGCGAGGTGTGGGAGTTCCACATTGGCGGATATCAAGTCTGCCACAAATGGCTGAAGGATCGGCGCGGACGAGTGCTAACCGCCGACGACAAGGCACATTATGCGAAAGTCGTCGTCGCGCTGAAGGAAACGATCCGGCTGATGGAGGAGATTGACGAGGTAATCGAAGAACACGGTGGGTGGCCGCTGGCAGGGTCGGTCAGCGAATAAGGATAGCGGATTAGCGGATGAAACCGCCTGACCGCATCACTTCTCCCGACCCCACAACGCCTGCCCCCGACCGACGAGCACGCCACAATGAAACTCATTCATCCGCTAATCCGCTAACAGCATCCGCTGATAGCCATCCGGCTCACACGCTTCGCCGCCGAAGGCATCTCTCCCCTCACCGGTCAAAATACGCCCCGCACCCTGAGCCTGTCGAAGGGCCGCGCCAGACGCGGTACGCCTCCGGGATGCGCCGCACGTGGCCGGGGTCCAGGTCGGGCGGCAGGGCGTCCTCCGCAAACCAGCGCGCGTCCAACACCTCCAGCGCGTGCGACGGCGCCAGGGCGGGCGCAAGACCCGCCCCTGCACCCTGCCCGCCGTTCAGCGGCTGGCACAGAAACAGAAAGTGGTACAGGTGGTGGCGCGTGACCGAGCCGCACAGCCGCGAATCATGCACGCCGACGAAGGCCACAGGCTGACAGCGCATCCCCGTCTCCTCAAAAGCCTCGCGCGCCGCCGCCTCGGCGGGCGTCTCGCCGACCGCCATCGCGCCGCCGGGCATCGCCCACTTTTGGTTGTCGGCGCGGTGAATCAGAAAGATGCGGCCGGCGTCGTCAATGATGGCCGCGTCGGCGGTGGAGATGGGCGTGGGCCGCGAGAAGACCGGCGCGCGCAGGGGCTCGATCTGCTCCAGCGATTCGCCGGTCGCCAGCGCCAGCATCTCCATCCCCATCTGCTGGATGGTCTGATAGTTCTCGCGGTCGTAGATGTTCTGCGAAAATAACAGCCCCATCGCCGACATGTCGCGCAGTTTGTCGGCCCACAGGGCGATTTGTTGTGCCGGTGTCATGTTTAACCAAAACGCTCGAGGATGGTAAGTAACGCACCCGATTCTACCACGCACCCCGCCGGCAGACAATAATACCGTCCGCGCCTTCCGGCCCAGCGCTCCCCTCGCCCCAAACGGGGGTATAATCACCCAGCCCGGCAACGAAACTTTCGGGCCTGCCGGATGGTGTAGTCTGTTTGGAGCGATTGTGATTCCCAGCGACGAATTATTGACGCGGCGCTTCCTGAACGGCGAAACGGGTGCCTTCGAGCAGTTGGTTGAGCGTTACACGCCCACCCTGTTCAATCTGGCCTACCGGCTGACGCAGGATCGCGGCGAGGCCGAGCATATCGTGCAGGAGAGCTTCATGCGCGCGCTGTCGGCGCTGAAGCGCGTGCGCACCGACCAGCCGCTGAAGCCATGGCTGTTGAAGATCACGCTGAACCTATGCCGCACGCTGTACCAGCGCCGCCGGCCCATCACTTTCTCCGAACTGACGGACGATAACGAACCGCTGGCCTTGCGCGATGAATCGCCCCTGCCGCAGGAGTGGGC
>JACQEC010000063.1 GCA_016200765.1 Chloroflexota bacterium
GCCTTCAGACAGCCCGCGCGCGGCGTCCAGCGTAAAAACGGCGGGCGTCAGGTTGTGGGCGCAGATGGCCTCCACCTCTGCCGGCGCGAAATAGGTCAAGCAGAGGGTGTCGCCGCCGATGCCCGCCTCGCGCAACTCGACACCTTCGGACACGGTGGCGACGGCGAAAGCGTCCACATCGTCGGCGGCCAACGTTTGCGCCATACCCACCGCGCCCGCGCCATAGGCGTTGGCTTTGACCACCGCGATGATGCGCCGGTCTGTCTCACCTGATGCCGCCAGCGCCCGCACTCCGGCCAGATTATGCAGGAGACGCGCCTTGCTCAGTTCAAGCCAGCTGTGTGCGCTATTCATATCCATCTACGCCCACGCCATGGAAGCGGCCAGCGCCATCTGCGCCAGATGATAGGTGATCATGACGAGCAGGCGCGCCGGAGGCCACGGCGCGACGAAGCGATCCCACGCCAGCAGGGCGTCGGAGATGAAGAACAGCGTCGCGCCCCCGACGACCAGCGCGCCGAAGAGCGCACTCTGCCCCGCGCGAAACAGGGTCGCCCACGCCGAGAACAGCATCAGGCTCAGCACGAGCGCGTAGAGCGCGACGGGCGCGATAAGGCGCGTCCGGCCCGAGCGCCGCAAGCCGCCTGCGACGCGGCTGAAGAACAGCCAGCCGATGCCGCCGATCACGGGCGCGAGAACCCAAGCGGTCGCGGGCGGCCACGCGCTATTCAGTCCGGCGATGTACGCGAGGTGCGCCAGCAGGAAAGCCACCAGCCCCGGCAGGAAGGCGCGGTCACCGGGCAGCATCAGGAAAATATCGCCGGCCAGCGAGCCTATCAGCGCCAGCAGAAACAGGTTGCCCAACCACGGGTTGTGCGTCTCCTGCGCCAACAGCCACGCGGCGACGATGAGGGCGAGCAGTGTGGCGGGCTTAAAGACGTACTCGGCGCGCTTCGCGCCAGCGTGCCGCGCCACCGCCAGCCAGTCCAGAGCGGCGAGGGCGCCCGCGCCAATGAAGAGCGCATTGATCATGGTTCAACATCCTTCGACAGGCTCGCGATGGCGGATAGCAGATGGCAGATAGCGAATGGCAGATAGCAGATAGCGAATGGCCGATGGCAGATAGCCATTAGCTGTCAGGGCTCACGACATCGTGAACACTTTTGAAGCTGGTTTTACCGTAGATTCGGCTCACGACATCGCTTACAATGTTCAAAAGGGCCTTGAAAATAGCCGCTTTCTGATATGGCTAGAAAAATATGTTCACGATGTCGTGAGCCCTGACAATTAGCCATCAGCCATCAGCCATCGGCCACCCTACAGGGTTCGTCCGGGCTAATCGGTATTCCAATGTGGGTCTGCGCGGAACGACGCGGCCAATTGCGCCTTGCGCTCCGGCGACAGCCACGACGCTTCAATGCTCCGCAGGATCAGGCCGCGTATCTCGTCGCGCGAGAAGCCGAACTGCGTTTCCAGCAGTTGCAGTTCCTCCGCCAGCGAGTTGTCGAACATCTGCGGGTCGTCGGTGTTGACGCTGATGACGAGGCCGCGCTCGAAATACCGGCGAACCGGATGCGCCGCCAGCGACGGCACCACCCGCGTGCGCACGTTGGAGAGCGGGCAGAGCTCGATGGGGATGTGTTGCGCGGCCAGCGCGTCGAGCAGGGCGTCATCTTCCACGGCGCGCGTGCCGTGCCCGATGCGATCCACGCGCAGACTGCGGATCGCGCCCCAGATGCTGGCCGCTCCGGCGGCTTCGCCCGCGTGCGCGCTGGTGCGGAAGCCCATCTGCCGCGCTTGCTCGTAGACCGCGGCGAAAGGCTCCGGCGGAAAGCGCTGCTCCGAGCCGCCGATGCCCACGCCGATGACGCCCAGCCCGCGCGTCTCGTTCATCTGCGCCAGCGTCAGCGCGCCCTTCTGCGGCCCCATGTCGCGCACCAGATCGGCGACCAGCGCGATCTCAATCTCCGGCGCCCGCGCGAGGCCGGCGCGGATGGCCTCGGCGATGCGCTGGGGCGCGAGACCATGCCGCCGGAAGTCGGTCGGCGAGAAGAAGGCTTCCACATAGCGGATATGCTGGCGCGCCAGATCGCGCGCGACGGCTTCGGCGATGAAGGTGAAGTCTTCAACTTCGCGCAGGAAGTTCGTTTGCCAAGTCCAAGTATCAAAGAAGTGCGGGAAGTCGTGGTAGGTGTATCGTCGCCGCAGGGCTTCTCTATCCGGCACCGACGGGTCGCCGCCGTATTTTTGGATCAGCGCCCAGAGCGCCTCGTGCGGGATCGCGCCTTCAAGGTGCAGGTGCAGTTCCACTTTGGGAACGCGCTCAAACCATTGGCGATCTATGCTTGTCGAAGGGGCTTGTCCTGCGCTTATCGAAGGAGCCAGTCCAGAGCCTGTCGAAGGACGGTCGTCCATTCACGACCCCGCCAGCCGCGAGAGGATGTTCAGCGACGAGCGCCGCGCGGGGGCGGCCCCCGACTGGATCGGGGGTTCCGGCTCGCCGGGCAGGGCGGCGTCCTGAGCCTGTCGAAGGGTCGCGTCTTCATCCTTGAACTGCATCCGGTAGAGCCGGGCGTACAGACCGTCCAGCGCCATCAACTCGGCGTGCGTGCCCAACTCCGTGATGCGGCCCCCGTCCAATACGGCGATGCGGTCGGCGTTTTGGATGGTGGACAGGCGGTGCGCGATGACGATGGCGGTGCGCCCGCGCATCAGGCGTTCGAGCGCCTCCTGCACCAGCGCCTCGCTCTCGCTATCCAGCGACGAGGTCGCCTCGTCGAGCAGGAGGATGCGCGGGTTTTTGAGGATGGCGCGCGCAATCGCCACACGCTGGCGCTGGCCGCCGCTCAACTTCACCCCGCGCTCGCCGATGAGCGTGTCGTAGCCTTGCGGCTGGCGGCTGATGAACTCGTGCGCGTTAGCGGCTTGCGCGGCGGCGTGCAGGGCGCCTTCGTTGGCATCCAGCCGCCCGTAGAGGATGTTCTCGCGCACCGTGCTGCCGAAGAGGAGCGTTTCTTGCGGCACCAACCCGATCTGCGCGCGCAGGCTCTTCACCTGCACCGCGCGGATGTCGTGGCCGTCGAGGCAGATGCGCCCGGCGGTCGGGTCGAAGAAGCGCGGGATCAGGTTGACCAGTGTCGTCTTGCCCGCGCCGCTGGGTCCGACCAGCGCCAGCACCTCGCCGGGGCGCACGTCCAGCGACAGGTCGCTCAAGACCGGCGCGCCGGGGTTATCACGATAGGCGAAGCCCACGCCGTCGAGCGTGATACGCCCCTGCGCGCCGGGCAAGGCAACCGCGTCCGGCGCGTCGGCCACGTCGGGCTGGGTGTCGAGAATCTCAAACAGGCGTTGGGTCGCGCCGAGCGCCTCTTGCAGGTTGCCCCACAGCCCGCTGAACTGGCCGAGCGACCCGGCGATGGTCATCGTCAGGACGAGAAACATGAACAACTGACCGGCGGTGAGCCGCCCGGACAGCACCTCGTGGCCGCCGAACCAGAAGATCGAGGCAACCGCGCCGAAACCGAGAAAGGAGACGAGCGGGCCGAAGAACGCCGACAGGCGGATGCGCTTGATGGCCAGCGCGACGCTCTGCTCGATGCTCTTGCGGAAGCGGCCCAGTTCATACTCCTCGCGGGTGAACGACTGCACAATGCGGACGCCGCTGATCGCCTCTTCCAGCACGGTGGTGGCGCCGGCGAGTTGATCCTGCACGGAGGTGGAGAGGCGGCGCAGTCTGCGCCCGAAGAGCAGGGCGATGAACACCACCGCCGGCACGAGGCTGAACATGAAGAGCGTCAGCCGCCAGTCGGTGATGACGATCAGGATCAGCGCGCCGACAAACGTCAGCCCCTGCGCGAGCGAGGTCGAGATGTCGCCGGTCACGAGGCCGCGCACGGTGGACACGTCGTTGGTCAGGCGGCTGATCAGTTCGCCGGTGCGGCGCTCGTTGAAGAAACTCAACGACAGCCGTTCCAGATGCGCGAGGAACGGACGAAGTAGGTCGCGCTCTGCAAGGCGAAGATGACCAGCAGGATGACGGTGATCTGGTTGAGCAGGGCGGCGTCGCTCTGGCGGAAGACGGCGTCAATGAGGAATTGGAGGGTGTAAGGCCCGGCCAGCCCGAGCGCACTGCCCGCGACGATTGCCACCAGCGCCAAAGCAAGGCGGCGGCGATAGGGCCGCACAAAGACCAGCAGGCGGCGGAACTGGGCGAAGTCGCTCACCCTCGGCTTGCCCTCTCCCCTCGCCCCCGATCTAGTCGGGGGAGGGGGTCGGGGGTGAGGCGGGTTGGTCATGAGGCTCTTGCGCTTTCGCGGCGTGAAGTTTCGATGCCGATATGATACGCCGCTCCTCCCCATCTGGCAAGCCCGAACCGGCGGCCATCGTTGCGCGCTCTTTCTCCCCTCGCCCCCGATCCAGTTGGGGGTGAGGTCCCTGTTTGACGCCGCTTACCGCCGCGTGCTACAATCGCCGCAATGGAAGCGCGCCTGATGGGCATTATTCAGCCGCCGGTCGCCGCGCCATCGCGCAGACAGGCCCCCGATCTCGTCGGGGGCAGGCCCCGGCCGACGACAGGAAAGGAGGGCCGTTCACTTTTCACCCGAACCCTCTAATTCCCTGACTCTAACCACGTCCTGAAGCACCGAAGCACCCTGAGCCTGTCGAAGGGTGTCGAAGGGTGTCGCAGGACACCTATCTCACGGAGGAGAAACGATGCGTAAGATATTTTTGTCCGCTCTGATGCTCACCCTGCTGGCGCTCGCGGCCTGCGGCCCCGCCGCCACGCCGACCACTGCGCCCACGCAAGTCCCCGCCGCCGCGCCCACCAAAGCCGCGCTGAAGGGCGAACTCAACCTGCTCTGCACGCCCCAGCAGGAGTGGTGCGATGGCATGAAAAAAGAGTTTGAGACCGTCAACCCCGGCGTGACCGTCAACTTCATCCGCCTATCGTCGGGCGAATCGTTGACGCGCCTGCGCAACGAAAAGGCCAACCCGCAGTTTGATATCTGGTGGGGCGGCCCGGCAGACTCGTTCATCGCCGCCAAGCAGGAGGGGCTGTTGGAGCCGTACAACTCGGCGGGTCTGGCGAACATCCTAGACCCCAAGCTGATGAAGGACGCCGACAACGCCTGGGCGGGCATCTACGTCGGCTCGCTCGGTTTTGCCACCAACACCGACTACCTGAAGAAGAATCCCACCGTCAAGGCGCCGACCTCGTGGGATGAACTGACCCAGCCGCAGTGGAAGAATCAAGTGACGATTGCCCACCCGGCCTCGTCCGGCACATCCTACACCGCGATGTGCACGATCATGCAGTTGAGGGGCGAGCCGAAAGGCTGGGATTATATGAAAGCCTTCTCCGCCAACGTCTTTCAATATACCAAGAGCGGCGCGGCTCCGGCGCAGTTGGTTGGCCGGGGCGAAGCGGCGGTTGGCGTGGTCTTCTCGCATGACATCGTCGCCGCGCAGGAGAGTCAACTGCCCCTGCAGTTGACCTTCCCCGCCGAAGGCACCGGCTACGAAATCGGCGCGATGGCGATTGTCAAGGGCGCGAAGCACCCCGAGCTCGCCAAAGCGTGGTTCGACTGGGCGCTGGACCCCAAGACGCAGGAACTCGGCCCGAAGTACAAGGCCTATCAGGCGCCGACGGTCAAGGGCGCGAAGGCATCCAAGCCCGAACTCCTGCAGGTCAAATTGATTAACTACAACTTCGACTACTGCGGCACGAACAAGAAGGCGTTTATTGACAAATTCAGTAACGAGATCGCCAGCGCCGATAAGGCGAAGTAGGCAGGTCTAACCATTAGGCGGCCAGCCCATTTTGTTGTGTGCTGGCCGCCTTTTCATTTGGCTTTTGGACCGGAGGGTGTGGGAAGACGACCGGCGTTGATTTGAAAGGGGAGGCAACTGGAATATGCCTCGTGGCTAACTCGCGAGCGCGTCCTGTGGGCTGAACCGGAGCCGATCGGGTGAAGTTTCTGGCCGACGCCCGCGAGACTGCTCATAATTCCCAGGCAAAGAAGAAGTAGCCCCGCCAGTCTCCCTCCCACCATAAACCCAGTCTGTGCAGTGGGGTTTAACTTCCAGAGCATAACGACTAATGCCCTTATAGTCGCATCGCGAGTCCCGTTACGGTCAAGATGAAGCCTAGTGCATTGAAAATGCCGTGAATGAGGATTCCAACCCAGGTATTCTGTCTGCGCTGGACAATCCACGGCACAATAAGTGTCGTCGGAAGAATCATCACCATCGTCGGCAGGTTAATTGACCAATGAAAGAGTAGCCATAAGAGCGCGTTGACGAGCCACGCCGATTTTCCGAAGACTAGCTCCTGCCGGGGCAACACATACCCTCGCCATAGCAACTCCTCGCCCAAGATATTGCAGATAAAGAGAGGAATCCATCCCAGAAATATCCAGAAGAGGTTTCCGCTGGGCACTTCCATGAAGGGCGGAGTTGGGAGAAACTTGGGGTCAAGGACACGAGCGATTCCAAGGAGGGCACCGGACGCGACGGCAATGCCGATGAGGCCGCCGATGACCCACCTGGCATCGGCTGCGCGCAATCTTTTCATCCGGAGACCCTCGGCGAAATCGTGAAGGCTGATCGCTCCTTCGCGGCGCACCATGAACAGTGCGTAAACGATCATCGGCAATAAAGCGATTAGCGTGCCAGAGATGAACCAGCTTATCATGATCGCCAGGCCGAAGGTACGACGCAGCCAATCGATACCGATATAAATAGCCAGCCACAACAAGATCGAGAAGAACCCGAAAGTGGCGATAGACTCAGCCCACCCTATGGGTTTTGAGGAACCTCTGGTAAATTGTGTTTTCGAAAGTACAACCTGTGCCATTGCGACGCTCCTTTGACGTCAAAGGTCCGAACCTGTTTTTGGCAAACGGGACCGTTAGTAAAAGCTCTTGTGATAGTCAGCAGACCACTGGTTTTCGTTGACGCGACGGCATTGACCAACTCCCAGCCCGCGTGTCCAAGGTCGTTTATCATGTCGAGGTCAACGGCACTCAGTTTCTGCGGCACAACCTTCTGATGGTAGATTCTCATGGCCACATTGGGGGCAAGCAATAAGTTTCGGCGTGTTCCCTCCTTTAGCGCGACCGGGTCACAGTGGAGCAATCTTCATGGCACAGCGTTTCATGTCTCGCGTCTTTGCCGGCTTTTAGTGCATCAAGCGCTAGTAAATCTCCCCCACCACCAGCGCCTCAACCGTCTCGCCCTTCGCAAAGTCGCCGCGCCCGGCGGAGAGCACCAGCAGGACGTTCGCGCCGACCAGCGAGAGCAGGCGGCCTGACCCTTGAAAGCCGGTGGTGCGGGCGACGACCTGCCCATCCTCGTAGGCCGCCACCGCACGCTGGAACTCGGTGCGCGCGGCGTCGTGCTGGACATCGTGGGCGAGCGCCACGCGGATGCGCGGACGGGTGACCTGTTGATGACCGGCCATGCGCCGGAGCGCGGGCCGGACAAACAACTCAAATGACACCAGCGAGGAGACGGGAAAACCGGGTAAGGCGAACAGGGGCTTGCCGCCGATGGTGGCAAACGTCACCGGCTTGCCGGGTTTCATAACCACGCGCCCGAAGTGAATCGTGCCGCGCCGTTCCAACAGCGGCTTCACCAGGTCCAGTTTACCCATCGAGACGCCGCCGGAGGAGATCACCGCGTCGGCGGCGGCCAGCGCCTCGTCAATCTTCGCTTCCACGTCCGCCGGGTTGTCGCGCGCCACGCCCAGCGACAGCGGCTCCGCGCCGGAGGCGCGCACCGCGGCCATCAGCGCGTGGCGGTTGCTGTCGCGGATTTTGCCGGGCGCGAGCGCCGTCTCGACCTCGACCAGTTCGTCGCCGGTCGAGAAGACCGCCACACGCGGGCGCGGGTGCGCCAGCACCTCACCCTTGCCGATGGTGGCCAACAGGCCAATCTCGGCCGCGCCCAGGGGCGTGCCGCGCGACAGCACAACCTCCCCCGCGCGAATGTCCTGACCGACCGGGCGGATACCGTCGCCTGCTCCGGGCAGGTGGCGCAGGATGACCTGCCCGTTGACCTCTTCGGCCACCTCGACCATCACAATCGCATCGGCGCCGGGCGGCACCGGCGCGCCGGTGGTGATCCGCACCGCGCCGCCGGGCGCCACGCGCAGGCCGCTGACCACTCCGGCCATCTGCTCGCCCTGAAACGCGCGCGGCGCGCGGCCATCTTCGACCCGGATGGCGAAGCCATCTACCCCCGCCGATGGAAACGGCGGCATCGGGTCTTGCGCGAGCGCGTCCTCGGCGAGCGCCAGCCCCAGCGCGTCGGCCAGTTTCACGCGCGCGGGCGGCAAGGGTTGCGCCTGCGCCAGCACCATACGCAGGGCCTCCTCGACCGTGATCATGGCGTAAGCAGATTTAGTCATAAGCAGAACCTACAGGGTCAGAATATTCACCGCCGAGAGCGCAGAGAACGCGGAGGAAATCATTGAGAATCTCGGCGACCTCGGCGCTCTCGGCGGTGAACATGAAACGCGCGCGTTTCTCATCGTCTCATCCACGCGGGGATCAGTAACGCAGAAAGTACGCCCGGCAGGCGTCGTCTATCAAGTCCTTGCGCAGTTCCGGGCTGACGCGGCGAAAACGCGCGCTGTCGCTCAAATGTTGCAAAATATCGCGCGGGTGCACGGCGCGCAAAGGCTGTTTGAGCTTGACGTAATACTCTTGCAGCAGGTAGGCGAGCATCTTCTCGTCATAGGCAATCCGCAGGCGCTCGCAGGTGCGCTTGAAGATTTCGCGGTACTCGTCAAAGCCCGGATCGGGAATCTCGATCTTGTGCGGGATGCGCCGCAGAAACGCCTCGTCCACCAACTCGCGCGGCGCGAGGTTGGTCGAGAACATGATCAGCACATCAAACGGCAGTTCAATCTTCTTGCCGGTGTTGAGCGTCAGGAAATCCACGCGCCGCTCCAGCGGCATGATCCAGCGGTTGAGCAGGTCGCGCGGGCGCACCTGTTGCCGCCCAAAGTCGTCAATCAGGAAGATGCCGCCGTTGGCCTTCAGTTGGTACGGCGCCTCGTGCGTCTTGGCGACCGGGTCGTAGACCAGATCAAGGCTCGCCAGCAACAACTCGCCGCCGACGACGATGAAGGGCCGCTTGATCAGCGCCCAGCGCCGGTCGTAACGGGCGCGGGTGCGCAAGCCGCCGGGCCGCGGCTCATCGCCCTCCGGCGCGGCGACCGGCCGGTGGTTGTTCAGGTCGAAGACCTTGATGATCTGCCCGTCCGTGCTGACCGTGTAGGGAATGTAGATGCGGCCGGGCAGGACCTCGGCCACCGCCATAGCCAGCGCGGTCTTGCCATTGCCC
>JACQEC010000073.1 GCA_016200765.1 Chloroflexota bacterium
TCCGCCGACCATCTCCCTCAGATGGCGGGCACTGAGGTGCTCGCCTTGCAGATAATCCGTCACGCTGTCATGGCACACGCCGTCTAGGTGCTCTGCGAGGTGTGTGCCTGTGAAGTTGGCGACCGTACTGATGAGATACTCGACATATTGAAGTTTGGTAATCATAGCTGCATCTTACCATGCGACTTGCTCAAGCGAAAGTCCTAAGCCTCTATCCAACTCTGGTTGCGGTAGAGGCTCTTTTGTTCCATGAAACGCACGATGGATCTGACCACGCTCGACTTGACAGAGGCAATCACTGAAGAGTTTGAGGTACGCTTCCAGGCGCTGGCCTTCCGCGTAGACGAAGCCAATGACTTGACGGCGGACGCGGATCGCGCAGTCCACGGATAAATCGAAGGGTGATGGCTGTGCTACCAGCGCTTGAATCTTCAGCAAATCTTTATCTTTTCTTTGGATCATCCTCAGCTGTGCCCGGTAGAATCAATAGTAAATCAATCTATGGAGGGCCAGATGAAAACCCAATTGTTGTTAGGGCTGATGGGTATCGTCATGGCGGTGGTGCTGACCTTTGGCCTCACGTCCAGCGTGTTGGCCGATCCGCTAAAGCCGTACGCCGGACCCAAACCTGCTGAGCAAGGCAAGGTGCCAAAAGTTAAGGGCATTGTCACGGCGGTTCAAGCGTCGGTCATTACAGTTTCGACCAAGGAGGGTGACAAGACGGTGGTCACCAGTGCACAGACCGTGTATAGCCGCGAAAAGAACCCTGCTATACTGGCCGATGTAAAGATAGGCAATGTCATCAAGGCAACAGGCACGGTCGGCGCAGACGGCAAGTTCTTAGCCACAACGGTAGAGATCAAGATGCCCGAAGCCGAAGGGCCCGAAGTGGAAGGCACGGTGGCCAAAGTTGATGGCGCGGTTATCTCGCTGACCAGCAAAGATGGTAGCACGAAGATGGTTGTGACCAATGCCCAGACGACGTTCCGCAAAGCGGACCTGCCTGCCTCAGTAGCCGATGTCAAAGTCGGCGACAAGGTCGAAGCCAAAGGCACCCTGGGCGGCGATGGTCGTCTGACAGCCGAAACACTGAAAGTTGAAGCGCCGAAAGCGCCGGGGCAGGAAAAGCCACATCCTGAGCCCCATCCTGAAGGCAAGAAGACTCCAAGGCCCTAAGACACAGCAGCACCACGCGACGCCCCAACAATCAGAGATTAAGCGATGACTCGACCTTAAGGCTGTGGCAACGTCCGCAGCCTTATCTTTCGTTTGACGCTGCACTGCTATAATGGGCTGAACGCAAGTATCTGACGAATGTGGTGCCTTGATGAGCCTCTCACAAAAATTGCGCCTGCTGGTGGTAGACGACGAGCCGACCATTCTCGAGTTTCTCAAGACGGGCCTCGGCTACGAGGGCTATGAGGTCATGTGCTGCGCCGATGGCCTCGAGGCGCTGCGCCTGGCGCATGAGCACAAGCCTGACCTGATTATTCTCGACGTGATGCTGCCCCGGCTTGATGGCTTCGCCGTCTGCAAGCGTTTGCGCGCAGCCAGCGACGTGCCGATTATTATGCTCACTGCCAGGGACGAGGTGCCCGAGCGCGTCACGGGTCTGGAGTTGGGCGCGGATGATTACCTGACCAAGCCGTTCGCCTTTATCGAATTGCTGGCGCGTATGCGCGCCGTGCTGCGGCGGCGTGGGCTGAGCGCCGAGTCACAGGCGCTACGCTTCGCCGACATCAGCTTGAATCGTGAGACGCGCGAAGTGAGGCGTGGCGAGCGCGCGGTCAACCTCACGCCCAGAGAGTTCGAACTGCTCGAACTGTTCATGTCGCATCCGCGCCAGGTCTTTGGCCGTGAGGTCATCCTCAATCGCGTGTGGGGTCACGACTACGACGGCGACACGAACGTGGTCGAGGTGCATATTGGCCATCTGCGCGAGAAGTTAAGCGACCGCCCGCCGCGTCTCTTGCAGACCGTGCACGGCGTCGGCTACGTGTTGCGCGAGGACTAGATGCACGCTACCTGGAGCTCGCTTTCGCTGCGCTGGAGACTGACGATTTTCTACATCGGTCTGCTGACTGCGCTGCTCGTCGTGCTCGGCCTGCTGCTCGACGCACAGTTGAATGGCTTTTTAGTAGATAACACCGCCGAGCGGCTCATCGCGCAGGCGCGGCCGATTCTGGCGCGCTCGCCTGACAAACCCAAGGGTAGTGAGCCGGCCTCAAAGGTGCTGGCGCGCATTGCCAAGGATGCGGAGCGCGATCTCAACTCCAAAGACAATGCTGCGTTGGTGCTAGATTTGCAGGGCAACGTAATCGTGCCCGAGGAACGCTCACCCGAATCAGCCGTGTTGATAGTGCCTGATCTTGCGGCGTGGCGTCGCGCGGTGGCAGGCGAAGAAACGCGCCGGGTACTGGATGGACCGAATGGACGCACGCTGGTTGTGATGGTGCCGCTGCGCGAGCGCGGCGAGGTGATTGGCGCGCTGCAACTCAGCGCGCCGTTTGCCGCGCCCGATGCGCTGCTGGAGTTCGAGCGACGTCTGCTCGCAATCTTGATTGCGGCGGCGGTCGTGCTGGGCACGGTGGCCGGCGTCGCGCTGACGAGCGCTGCGATTGCGCCACTCGAACGGGTAGTGGCAGCCAGTCGCCAGTTGGCCGCAGGTGATTTGAGTCGGCGTGTCAACTTGCCGCCGCGCGGCGATGAAATTGGACAGTTGGCGACGACTTTCGATGCGATGGCCGGGAAACTGGAGGCGATGTTCGCCAACCAACGCCAGTTCGTGGCCGATGCCTCGCACGAACTGCGCACGCCGTTGACGGCGCTGGCCGGTTCGTTGGAGGTGCTGCTACTGGGGCCCGAAGGTGACCCGCAGGCGAGCCAGCGTTTGCTGCGCGGCTTGCGGCGCGAGGTGCAGCGGCTCATTCGTTTGACCAACGACTTGCTGATGCTGGCCCGCCTGGACGCGCGGCCTGCACCGCGTGTTGAGCGCGTGGACTTAGGCGCGCTGGCTCACGAGGTCGTCGCAGGATTGCGACCGCTCGCGCAGGAACGGCAGCTGCTTTGCAACGGCGATGAGCCGGTCGTCGTGCGCGGCGACCCCGACCAGTTAAAGCGGTTGCTGCTGAATCTCGTGGAGAACGCTATCCACGCAACGCGGCCGGATGGCGGCGAGATCGGGTTGAGCGTCTACACGCAAGATGGCGTGGCGCACATGCTCGTCGGGGACGATGGCGCGGGCATTGCGCCCGAGGCGCTGCCCCACATCTTCGAGCGCTTCTATCGGGCCGATCAGGCGCGCGCTAGCGGCGGTAGCGGATTAGGTCTAGCCATCGCGAAAGAGATTGTAAGCGCACATCATGGACGCATTCAGGTCGAAAGCGAGCCGGGGCGCGGCGCAACCTTTTCGGTGCTGTTGCCCGTCGGCAGAGAGAGAGAGCCATGACGAAATATGTCAAACTCTTGCTTTTATTTGTGACGCTGGTGCCGCTAGGCGTCGTCGGCTACTTCGTCGCGCCCGTTGCACGCGCGACCCCGAGCGCGCCCGCCTACAAACTGGTCGCCGTCAAGCAGGGCGCCATCGTCAGCAAGGTAACCGCGCCCGGCTCCATCTCGTTCTCGCTCTCCGCCAGCATCACGGCGCGCACCACGGGCGTGTTACAACAACTCAAAGTCACCATCGGGGATAAAGTCAAGGCCGGGCAAGTCATCGCACAACTGGATACCAGCGCCTTGAGCGGCACCGTCACGCAACTGCAATATAACCTCGCCCAGGCCGAAGCCAAACTGGCGCTCGCGCAGAAGCCATACAGTGACGAGGACATCGCGCAGGCGCGCGCGGCGGTGCGCAGCGCGGAGGTGGGCGCGCAGAATGCCGAGCAAAACCTGCAAGTGGCGCAACTGATGGCCACCATCACGCCACAAGACATCGAGAACATGTGGTTTCAAGCGCAATGGTATCAGAACTACTACACCACTACGCTGGCTGCGTTAATCGCTGATGGCAAGTCCGAGAAGGAAATCGCGGCGCACAAAGACTTGCAGGCCGGCTACAATCAATGGCAAATGTATCAGAAGGCGTACGAAGACAAGGGCATCGGCATCATCAAGCAGGAAGTGACACTGCGCTCAGTGCGGAACGCGGTGGATCAGGCCCAGGAATCCTTGCGCCTGGCGCGCAACAAACTGGCGACCGTGCTGGCGGGGGCGAACTCTGCGGACGTGCAACTGTCCCAGCGCGCGGTGGAGGCGGCGCAGGCTGCGCTTGAAGCCGCGCTCGCCCAGCAGAAGGCCGCCACGATTGTTGCGCCCTTCGATGGCACGGTCATCAGCGTGCCGACCCTCGGCCCTGGCGACAGCGTCAGTGGCTCAACCGTGATGGCGACTATCGCTGACCTGACGAAGATGCAAGTGGACGCGCTGGTCAACGAGATTGACGTGGGGAAAATCGCGCCGCGGCAGGCGGCGAAGATTCGCGTGGATGCCTTTGCGGGCAAGATGTTTACCGGCGCGATTGTGCGCATCGCTACCACCGCGACTGTGCAGCAGGGTGTGACGGCGTACGCGACGACTGTGCTGATTGACAAGAGCGATGAACTGCTCAAACAGGGCATGACGGCCAGCATCGAGGTGGTGGTCGGTCAGCGCGAGAACGTGCTGGTGGTGCTCAACGAGGCGCTACAGAGCGGGCCAGGCACGAGCAAGAGCGTCAAGGTGCCGGATAGCGCAGGCGGCTTCACAACTCGTGCGGTGACGGTTGGTCTGAGCGATGACAAGAACACGGAGATTGTCGAGGGCTTGCAAGCAGGTGAGCAGGTGGCGATTGTGACGGTTGCGGCGACGAATGATACGAAGGCGAAGCAGCCCCAGCCGCCAGGGCCACAGCCGGGCAAGTGAGGTGGGACGATGAACTTGTGGGAAAGCTTGCGCGTTGCATGGGGCGCATTAGCCTCCAACAAACTGCGCGCCTTGCTGACCATGCTCGGCGTTATCATTGGCGTAGCGGCGGTTATCAGCATGGTGGCGATTGGCGCGGGCGCACAGGAGCGGGTGGCGCGTCAGTTCAAGGCGCTGGGCACCAACCTCCTGTTCGTGCAGCCGGGCAAGGCCAAACAGGCGGGCGTGGTCGGTGCGGCGGGCAGTGTGCCCCTCACGGAGGAGGATGCGTGGGCCATCGCCGAAGTCAGCAGCGTGCGCGCGGTCGCGCCGGAGACGGGCAAAGACTTCCAGGTGACCTATGCTAACAAGAATACCAATACGCGCATCACGGGCACCACACCCGAGTTTGCCGCCATCCGGAACTTCGAGGTGGCGCGTGGGCGCTTCCTCATCCCCTCGGACCTCGAGAACGGGCGCACGGTCGCCGTGCTCGGCGCAGCCATTACGCCCATCCTCTTCGGCGAAGCCGATCCGTTGGGAGAGACGGTTCGTATCAACAAGATCGAGTTCACGCTGGTGGGTGTGCTGGCCGCGAAAGGCGTGGCGGGCGGCGAGAACCGCGACGACCAGATCATCGTGCCGCTGACCACGGCGCAGAAGCGTCTGTTCGGCTCGGCCAACCTGCGATTGATCAGTGTGCAGGCGGCCTCGCCTGAGGCGATGGACGACGCGGCCTTGGACGTGACGGCTATCCTGCGCCGGCGGCATCGGCTGGCAGCCACACAGTCCAACGACTTTGAGATGCGCAATCAGGCCGACCTGCTGAGCGCGGCAGAGCAAGCGAGCGGCGCGTTCACCATGTTGCTTGGCAGCGTCGCCGCCGTGTCGCTGCTGGTGGGCGGCATCGGCATAATGAACATCATGCTGGTTTCGGTAAGCGAGCGCACACACGAAATCGGTCTGCGCAAAGCCGTGGGCGCCAAGCGGCGCGACATCCTGGCCCAGTTTCTGGTCGAGGCCATCGTCTTGAGCATGAGCGGCGGCCTTGTGGGCATTGCGGCAGGCATCGGTTTATCGCAAGCCATCAGCGACATGGCAGGCTGGGCGACGCTCGTCTCTCACGATTCCATCCTGCTCGCTTTTGGCTTTTCGGTAGCGATTGGGCTATTCTTCGGGCTGTATCCTGCGCGCCGCGCGGCGCTACTCAGCCCCATGGACGCGCTGCGCTATGAGTGATCGGAAGGCATGGTGCCCTATAATCTGCGAGAGTGTTGCGTAAAATGATGAGGAAGAACAGCCTATCGTATGGCCCGTAGGGTACTCAAAACAAAGACATGGAATGGTAGTCTGGAAGACTATGCGGTGACTGAGCTCCGCTTGGAGCGTCCACGCCGCGGTCCACGTCCTCGTAACCTAATGAGCCTTCAATCCGTTGACGAGCTTCCACCCTACATCGCTGAGGTGGTGAATGCCGTCGCTGACGGTATCCAGACTACCAGAGAATTTGCCGCACGTCAACACGTATCCATCGGCGCTGCAAGGGAACGGTTCCGCATCGCAAGAAAATTAGGCTGGATACAACTTCGCAATACGGACGATCCAAAGCCGGGGTACTGGTATGAACCCAACTACTTAAGGCAATCTACGACTTGAGCCGTCGATTACTATTCAACTGGCGGGTCGTACTTAACCTCTTTAAGTGCTACGCCAAAAGGAGGCAATCGAATGACCACCGCGCCACCCGGTCCCCCGGAGTTACCCCTCGAAAAAGAGCGAGCCACCTTTCGCCGTTTGGCACTGGCCCGCCAACTCTATCTGCATGCTATTAATTGCGACTCGTCCCCAGATAATATCGGAGCGTAAAACAACCCGTGCCTGAGCGCGCTGACTATGTTTAGTACGACTACTTCGCTCGCCCAGTATGGGCGGGGCAGTTGAAGAGCAAGCAGCTTCTCCCATTTGCCCCTTGACAACGATTTATTGGAAGCGCATCCTGAAAGATGTATTTTGAATGACCTCATCGGTTGGAATACCCTCAGTCGAGGCTCCAGACCGATGATACGTGCATGGTCGTATCTGTTGCATCACAAAAAGGTGGCACGGGCAAAACGTCCACCAGTCTTTCCCTCGCTTCCGGCCTCGCCCGCCACGGCAAGCATGTCCTGCTCGTAGATATTGACAGCCAGGCTAACTCTTCCAAGGTTCTCATCCCCAATTATCTCGAACTGCGGAAAGAGAACACGATCTATGCGACGATTCTCGAACGGCAGCTGCTGCCCGTCCAGTGTACGACCATCCCCAATCTTGACATTGTCCCTTCCCATATCTTGCTCTCGAATAAACGCCTTCACCGCCAGCGATCAGGTGCTGGTGGTGGTCTCGCCCGGCTACTTCGAGCTCGACTCGATCGTACAGCTCTCCAAGACGGTGCAGGAAGTGCGCGAATATTTCAACCCCGCGCTCAAGATCATGGGCCACCTGTTCACGATGTGCGACCCGACCATCAACAGCGATATGTCGTTGCGCATCCTGCGGCAGACCTACCCCGACCTGGTGCTCAAGACGGTGATCCCGCGCAACACCGACCTGCGCGATGCCCATTTCAATAAGCAAGACATCTTCCAGTTCGCTCCCCATTCCAAATCCGCTCAAGCCTACGCGCGTTTAATTGACGAACTGTTCCATGAGCAAGAAGCAGCTTAACACCGAGGCCATCCTCAATGAACTGAAGGGCGGATCGCTTTTCTTCCCACAGGCGTCACACGCCCCTATCCCAACCCCTGAAAAAAACCGCGCTGCGACCCCTGTGGTGCCCCCAGAACACTCGACACCCGCCGAGCTGACCCCTATCCCTTCTGGCCTACCCAAGCCGATTAGAGAGCCATCTACAGACCGGGCTATCACGCCCGCTAACCCTGATGCTAGCCCGCTAGCCCGCTATCCTGACGGCTTGATCAATACCATTCGTAAAATCGTGAAATCGACCGGCAAGGAAGTCTCCTTCGTGCGCCTGACGCTTGAGGAGAAGAAACAACTGGTGGACATCGTCTACAGCTACAAGAGCCAAGGTATCAAGACCTCCGAAACCGAGATCAACCGCATCGCCGTGAACTTCCTACTCGAAGACTATCAAGCGA
>JACQEC010000025.1 GCA_016200765.1 Chloroflexota bacterium
GTACTGCACTTTGGCGTGTGTGACCTTGCGCGGGTGGAACATCTCCGCCAGCACGGCCAGCCGCGCGTCGGGCACATCCACGACGCCGGTATGCACGTCAAACTTGCCGGACGAGTAGGCCGCAGGCTCCGCGTGAGCGCGCGTGAGGGCGTTAAAGATCGTGGTCTTGCCGGAGGTCGGCAGGCCGATAATCCCGATTTGCATAGGGTTAGCTATTGCGCTCGATTAGGGTCACGCTCGCGAACCCGAGCGATTCCCAGATTTCATAGGTATAGCCCAGCGCGTCCTGCAGGGCCGCGAGCAGTAGCGCCAGAACCATGCCATGCGAGACAACGGCGAATGGCGATTGGCCGAACCGCGCGATCAATTCGTCCAGACAGGCCATGATACGCGCCTGCGCGTCGGCGGCGCGCTCCCAGTTACCGATGCTGATGGCGGGTTTCTCGAAGACTTGCTGAGCGCGCTCGCTGTAGTTGTCAATCAGTCCCGGCGTGCGGCGCAGTTCGCGCAGGCCGTCGTGCGTGAACAGCGGGATGCTGTGCTCGAACGCAATGCCCTGCACCGTCGCAATGGCTTTCATTTCGGTGCTGCTGACGATGGCCGTCACTTCGTCCCAGAACGGCTGGGCGGCCAACTGCTTGACCTGCTGTTCGCCGGTCTGACTCAAAGGCCAGAGCGTGGCATCATCGTCATCTGGCTCGGTTTCGGCGTGGCGGATGAGGTAGATGCGGGTACTCATAAGCCGCGCTCACCGCGCACGTAGGGAATGCCCAGCGCCGCGGGCGCACCCAGACGGCGGCGCAGAGCCTGCCGCGAGCCGATAATCAGCACTACGATGGTCAGCGCGTAAGGGATCATCTCCAAGAAGAACTGCAAGTTGCGATCTTGAAAGAACGGGTTTGGAAAAAACGCGATGACCTGTTCGCCTTGCAGATCAAGCACCAGCCGCCGGAGCGACCCGAAGAGATAGGCGCCGATGGCCGCGCGGAACGGATTCCATTGTGCGAAGATGACCAAGCCGACCGCAATCCAGCCCAAGCCCGACGTGGTGAACTCGCTATACCAGCCGGGCGAGATAGACAGGCTAAGCGAGGCGCCGGCAAGCCCGCCGAGCGCGCCGCCAACTAGCACGTAGAAGTAGCGCAGGGCGAAGACATTGATGCCCAGCGAGTCGGCGGCGGCTGGATACTCGCCAATGGCGCGCAAATGCAGACCCGGCCTCGTGCGGTAGATATAGAACCACGCCGCGGGCGTCAGCACATATCCGACGTAGACAAGCAGACTCTTCTGCTCGAACAAGATCGGGCCGAAGAACGGAATCTGTGACAGCAAGGGAACCGTCAGCGATGGGATGGTCTGCACGCCAACGGCTTTGGACAACCCCTCGCCGAGCACGAGGCTCAAGCCGGTGCCGAGAAAGGTGAGCGACAGGCCGCTGACCACCTGATCGGCGCGCAGTGAAATCGCGACGAAGGCGTGGAGGAAACTCAAGAAGGCCCCGGCCAGCATCCCGGCCACTAACCCCAGCCATGGATTGCCGGAGGCATACGCCACGCCGTAGCCGGTGACAGCGCCCATCAGCATCATGCCCTCAACGCCCAGATTCAGAATGCCGGCGCGCTCGGCGAACAGTTCGCCTATCGTGGCGAACAGCAGAGCGGTGCCGGTCGAAACGCCAGAGGCAAGGATATTGATCCAGAAGTTCATCGTAACTTCACGCCGCGAAAGCGTCAGAGGCTCTGCGACAGCTGCGCGCGCACCAGCCGCACGCGGTAGCGGTTGAGGATTTCACTGCCGATGATGGCAAAGAGCACGATACCCTGCAACATACGCGAGAGCCCCGACGGTTGAATCTCGCGACTGCCGATGATCAGGCCGCCAAAGACAATGGCGACCGGGATGACCGCCCATGGGTTGAGTTTCGCCAGCCACGCGACGATGATCGCCGTGAACCCGTAGCCCGGAGAGATGCGCTCCTGCAAGCGGTGGACGACGCCGCTGACCTCGGCCATGCCCGCCAGCCCGGCCAGCCCGCCGGAGAGCGCCAAGACGAACACGGTGTTGCGGACAATGTTGATGCCGGCATATTCGGCGGCGCGGGCGTTATCACCAATCAGGCGGATTTCATAGCCCCAGCGGGTGCGAAACAGCAGATATGCGATCGCCACGGTAGCGGCAAGGCCCAGAAACAGCCCGGCATGAATCGTGATGCCGGAGAAGGCCGGGAACTGGTCGGCGAAGTCGGACAGGCGCGGCATCCAGGCATTCTTGGGGAAGGTGGGGGTCAACTGGAAGCCGCGGTCGCTCCAACGCCCATAGATGAAGAAATCGTTCCAGAAGAACGCGATGTAGTTCATCATCAGGGTCGTGATGATCTCGTTGACGCCGAAGCGCCCGCGCAGGAAACCGGGGATCGCGCCCCATAGCGCGCCGCAGGCGAATCCCATCAGCGCCATAGTGGGGATCACGAGCCATGGCGAAGCGTCCTTATCAAACATCTGCTGGACGACGAAGGTCGCACCAAAGGCCCCGATGAAGAACTGTCCCTCGGCCCCGATATTCCAGAGGCGCGCGCGGAAGGCGATGAGGCAGGCAAGGCCGGTCAGAATCAACGGCGAGGCTTTGACGAGCGTGTCGGAGAGAACGCCGGGATTGCCAAACGCGGCGTTGAAGATATGCGCGTAAGCGTCTATAGGGTCGCCGCCGACGTACGCGAGCACCAGCCCGCCCACGACGAGCGCGAAGACAACCGAGCCGAGCGATGTCGCCCACGGCAGCCAGCGCGGCGTGGTCATGCGCGGCTCCAGCTCAAGGCGGTAGGGGAACGCGAAACGGCGCGGGGAAGCGCGCGGGGTGGGAGTAGGGAGTAGGGAGTAGGGAGTAGGGGTGGTCATGACGATAGAGTAGAGCCCCCCATCAGCAGGCCGATGGTTTCCGTGTTCGCCTGACGGGTTTCCATGACGGCCGAGATGCGCCCCTCGTACATCACGGCCACGCGGTCGCTGACCGACATGATCTCGTCCAGGTCCTCCGAGATCAGCAGAAGGGCGGCTCCGGCATCGCGCTGGCGAATGAGGAGGCGCAGGACGGCTTCGGTCGCGCCCACGTCGAGGCCGCGCGTGGGGTGGACGGCGACCAGCAGGCTGGGCTTGGCCGACGTTTCGCGCGCGAGGATCAACCGCTGTAAGTTCCCGCCGGAGAGCAAGCGCGCTTCGGTGTCCAGCGATGGCGCGGCGATGGCGTAATCGTCTTTCAGTTGGCTGGCCTGCGCGCGCGCCTCTCTTCGGTTCAGCCGCCAGCCGCTGGCAATCGGCGGGCGGCGGTAGGACTTCATGATGAGGTTGTCCGCGATGCCGAGGGTGGGCGCGGTGCCCACACGACTGCGGTCTTCAGGCACATGGCCGACGCCGGTATTGATCGCCTGCAAGACATCATGATCCTTCAGCGCCTGTCCGTTAATCAAGACCTGACCGGCTGTCTTGGGGCGCAAGCCCGTGATGACCTCGGCCAGTTCCGTCTGGCCGTTTCCGGCGACACCGGCAATGCCCACGATTTCACCGGAGTGAACCTGCAAATTGATCCCGCGCAATGCGGGCAATTGCTTGTCGCTGGCGGCTTCTAGAGACTGAACATCGAGCACGACGGGCGAGGGACGGTAGGGCAGTCTCTCCAGTTGAAACTCGATATCGCGGCCCACCATCAGCCTGGCGAGTTCCGACTTGTTGACCGAGCGCGGGTCAAGCCCGGCCGCGGTGACTTTGCCGCCGCGCATGACGGTGATGCGATCGGCGATGGCCAGAACCTCGTCGAGTTTGTGGCTGATAAACACAATGGAGCGGTTCTCGGCGGCCATGGCGCGCAGGATCGCAAAGAGGTCGCGCACCTCAATCGGCGTGAGCACGGCGGTCGGCTCGTCCATGATCAGAATCTGCACGCCGCGGTAGAGCATCTTGAGGATTTCCACGCGCTGTTGCTCGCCGACCGACAACTGCCAGATTTTCGCGCGCGGGTCAACCTTGAGGCTAAACTGCTTGCCGAGGGCGACCACCTTCTGGTCGGCCTGCGACAGGTTGAGCGACCAGCGCGGCTCGCGCAAGCCCAGAATCACATTCTCTGTGACCGATTGCGATGGGATGAGCATGAAGTGCTGATAGACCATGCCAATCCCGGCGGCAATCGCGTCCTGCGGCGAGCGAAAAGCGCAGGGCTGGCCGGCGATGACGATGGAGCCGCCGTCGGCGCGGTAGAGCCCCGCGAGGATATTCATTAGGGTAGATTTGCCCGCGCCGTTTTCACCCAACAGCGCGTGTATCTCGCCGCGGCGCAGGTCGAAATCTACGTGATCGTTGGCGTAAACGCCGGGGAAGCGTTTGACGATTCCCCGCATCAGGACGGCCTCACCCCCCGGCCCCCTCTCCTGACGAACTTCGTCAGGAGAGGGGGTGCCGAAGGCGGGGGTGAGGTTATTACGGCTTGGGGAGCTCGGCGATGATGTTGTCATTCCACCACAACATGCAGTACTTGCAGGCAAAATTCGGCGCGCCCGGCGGGAACTGGTCAATGTCGGCTTGAGTGATCTTCTCGCCTGCGGGCACTACGGTCTTGCCCTTGTTGTCCACAATCGGGCCAGCGAACACGTCAAAGCGGGTGAACTTGCCCGCGAGCATGTCCTTCAATTTAGCCTGCACCAGCGGGATGACGCTGGCCGGCACTCCCGGCTGGGGCTTCTCGCCCGTCATGAATCCGTAGAGCCCGACGATGCCGCTGTCGGCGTCAAAGTATTCGCCGCCGCCCTTCCACGTGCCGGCGATCATCGCCTTGATGTCGGTGGTGTAGACCGGGCCCCAGTTCCAGTACATGGTGGTCAGGCACGAGTCCAGCTTGCAGTTGCCGGAGTAGTCGTAGGTGACCGCCCACTTCTTCTTGTCTTTGGCGACTTCGGCATTGGATGGCGTGTCAGCGCCCGTCATGACCACCTGCGCGCCCGCATCGAACAGGGACGCCGCGCCTTCCTTCTCCTTCACCGGGTCATGCCAGGTATTGATCCAGCGCACGTCGAGCTTGCACTCCGGGCAGGTTTGCTTGATGCCAATGGCGAACGCATTGCCCAGCCGCAGCTCTTCGGGAATGGGGAAGGTGGCGATGTAGCCAATCTTTGGCTGACCATCGGCCTTCGCCCGTGCGCCGGCAATCATGCCCGCGAGATACTTCATGTCTTCCATAGCGCCGAACATGTTGCCGAAGTTCTTGCCGTTGGTCTTGTAGCCTGACACGTGCAAGAACTTGATGTTCGGGAACTCTGCCGATACGGCCTCCATGCCGTCCATGAAGCCGAACGAGGTGCCGACGATAGCATCGAAGCCTTTGCGCGCCAGTTGGCGGGTGACCTGCTCGGATTCGGTGCCTTCCGGCACCAGTTCAACGTAGGTGGTGTGTACGTTGGGCACGTTCTGATCAACGTATTGCCGCCCGATGTCGTGCGCCTGCGTCCAGCCGCCGTCATCGTGCGGGCCGACATAAATGAAGGCAACGTTGAACTTGCCTTTCTCGATGTCGGGAATCTGGAATTTGCTCTGGCCCGGGGCCGACGTCGCCGCACCGCCGCTGGGCGCAGTCGTCCCGCAGGCGGCGGCCAGCAATGCCGTGATCAACAGCGCGAAAAACACGAGTCTGTTCATCTTGTCGTCTCCTCCTGAAGAAAGTGATAAGGGTTTGGGTTGTCTTGCCATAGTCGTTGAGCGTTGGCGCGTTGAGCGTTAGCGCGTGAACGCGGAACGCATAACGCACAACGGTTACGTGCCGTTCACCATCTGGCGGGCAATCCGATTATGTCGCGCGATGAGCGGTTCAAGCTCGAATGCCCGCAGGCGACCTTCTTCGACGATCGTGCGCCCGTTGACCATGGCGAGGGCCGCTTGCTGTGGCGCACAGAAAACCAGCGCGGCCAGCGGGTCGTGCACGGCGCCCGCGTAGGCGATATTGTTCAGATTATACATCGCCAGATCAGCCGCCTTTCCGGCGGCGAGCGAGCCGATCTCGTCCCGCCCAAGCACCTGCGCGCCGCCGCGGGTGCCGAGCGCCAGCGCCTCGCGCGCCGTGAGCGCGGCCGGGCCGTGGGCCACGCGCTGAAGCAGCATGGCCTGCCGCGTCTCGGCCAACAAGTGGCCGGAGTCGTTACTGGCGCTGCCATCAACGCCGAGGCCAACCGGAACACCATGGTGTATCCATTTCAGCAAGGGCGCGATGCCGGAGCCGAGCCGCATGTTGGACGAAGGGCAGTGGGCGAGGCCGGTGCCTGTCTGGCCGAGATTGGCGATTTCGGCGTCGTCAAACCAGACGCCGTGCGCAAACCAGACATCATCGCCCAGCCAACCCAACTGCTCGGCGTAGTCCAGCGGACGCTTACCGAACTTCTGAAGGCAAAACTGATCTTCGTCCTGCGTTTCTGCCAGATGCGTATGACAGCGCACGCCATAACTGCGCGCGAGGTCGCGCGACTCCTGCATCAGCGCGGTCGTTACCGAGAATGGCGAGCAAGGCGCGACCCCCACACGGCACATCGAATACGGGCGCGGATCGTGATAGGCTTCAATGACACGGCGCGTATCCCGCAGAATCGTCTGCTGATCTTGAACCACCCGATCCGGCGGGAGGCCGCCCTGCGACTCGCCCAGCGACATACTGCCGCGCGTGGGGTGAAAACGAATGCCCAGTTCTTGCGCGGCGCGGATTTCATCGTCGAGTGCCGCGTCGTTGGGAAACAGGTACAGGTGATCGGCGACGGTCGTACAGCCGCTCAAGGCCAGTTCAGACAGCGCGAGCAGGGCGGAGACATATACCGCCTCCGCGGTCAGGTTAGCCCAGACCGGATAGAGGGCAACCAAC
>JACQEC010000026.1 GCA_016200765.1 Chloroflexota bacterium
CAGCACGGCGCCGGTCGTGAACGACGAGGCGTCCGAAGCCAGATAGAGCGCGGTGCCAATCAACTCATCGGGCATCCCGATGCGGCGCAGGGCCGCCTCGCCGACCGTCCGCTCGTAAATCTCCGGCGTGGCCCAGAGCATTGTGCTGAACTTGGTCTTGATCACGCCGGGCGCGATGGCGTTGACGCGAATCTTGTCCGGGCCGAGCTCCTTCGCCAGCACGCGGGTCATCATCACCACCGCCGCCTTCGTGATGGAATAGAGGCCCAGTCCCATCGCCGGGCTGAGGCCGGCGGTGCTGGCCAGGTTAATCACCGATCCCCCGCCGCGCTGGCGCATGGAGGGCGCGCACTTTTGGATCGCCATCAGGTAGCCCTTGACGTTCACATCCAGCATCTTGTTGAACACGCCCAGGTCCGCGTCAATGACATAGCCGAAGGTCGGATTGATGGCGGCATTGTTGACGAGAATGTCAACGCCGCCATAGTGCATCACGGTCGCATCCACCAAACGCTGTATCTGATCCGGCTCGCCCATGTGCGCCGCGAAGCCCATCGCGGTTCCGCCCTCGGCGACAATCTGCTGCGCCACGGCGTCCACCGCGTCCTGCTTGCGGCTGCTGACGACGACCTTCGCGCCCGCGCGCGCAAAACCCCGCGCAATAGACTCACCGATGCCCTTCGACGCGCCGGTCACGATGGCAACTTTATCCTTGAGGGAGAAGAGGTCGGATGTCATAGTGCGTGAAGAATATCACAAGTTGGAATGAGTGGCAAGTTCACGACGACCTGAACAGATTCCGGATCAGGAAGATCATATTCGCCGGGCGCTCGGCAAGCCGCCGCATGAAGTACGGGTACCACTGCGCGCCGAACGGCACATAGACGCGAAAGCGATGCCCTTCTGCGGCCAACTGCGCCTGCCGTTGGGCGCGGATGCCATACAACATCTGAAACTCAAACCGATCTTTGGCGATGCCGCGCCGGGCGGCCTCATCTTTGGCCCAGCGGATAATTTGCTCGTCGTGCGTCGCCAGCGCGGCCACCGCGCCTTTGGCCAGCGCCTGTTCACTCCACATGATCTCGACCAAGCGGTGGTAGTTGGCGTCCACGTCGGCCTTGCTCGGAAACGCGATGCTCGGCGGTTCGGCATACGCGCCCTTGCAGAGGCGCACCTTCGCGCCGCACTCGGCCAGCCTGCGAATATCGTCCTCCGAGCGATAGAGATACGCTTGAATGACCACGCCCGTGTTGTCAAAACCCTCGGCGCGCAGACGGTCATAGATGTCGAGGGTGCGCTGGGTGTAAACCGAACCTTCCATGTCCAGCCTGACGAAGTTCCCGTGCCGCCGCGCTTGCGCGAGAATCCGCCGCAGATTGTTCACACACAACTCTGCGTCCACAGCAAGACCCATCTGCGTCAACTTCAGCGAGATGTTAGAACACAGATGGCGCTCTGCAATCGCGTTCAAGATTTGAATGTAGTCGTTGGCCGCGGCGATGGCATGGTCTGCCGAATGGACGTTCTCGCCGAGCAGGTCAAAGGTGGCCAGCAAGCCGCGCTGATTCAACCTCTGCACGGCCGCCAGTCCTTCCGCCAGCCGCTCGCCCGCGACGAAACGGCGCGAGACGCGGCGCGACAGCGGGAAAGCGACGACGAACCGCCGGAAGGCGTTACTCTGCGAAAGAGCAATCAGCAGTGAACGGATCATAAGATCGCCGGATAATCCGGGTGATATAAAAAAACCCACATTCGGAAGCGAATGCGGGTTGGGTTCGGCTTCGCGCCGCTAGGCAGGCGCCCTGTTCTTCATGGCAATGGCCAATTCAATCGTCAAGGTGGTGAAGAAACTCTGCGGCGCACTGCCGCGGCCATAGGCCATCTCGGAGATCGTTGCGCCCACCCACAGCAATTCGGTTTCGAGCGAAATCTCTCCGCCCGCGGCGGCCAGCACGACCTCTCCGCGCGCTTGCAGCTTATGGTGCATCGCTTCGTTACTGGACGCATAACCGCTCGCCAACACTCTGGTCACGGTCTTGATGTCATGCTTGTCAAACAGCCAGACCTCAAACGCCGTCACGCGATGCGGCGCGTCTGCCATAAACTCCGAAATGCCGACGCCGCACTCGCCGAGAAACTCGCCGTCCGGCGATTCAAGACTAAACGACGTGTTATAGTCATCATCCCCGATCTGGTAGGTTGTGACAAAATGCCCCAGTTCGGTTGCGCCCACCGCCAAAAGGCGGTTGAGTTGGCGCAATGACTCCGGGTCGGACTCCTCACCGGTCTCGCGGCGCGCGCGAAACATCGAAGCGAGTTTCGCGCCCAGATTATCAGCGATCCGCTGAACCCACGCCCCTTGTGGGGCTCTCCTCCCGCTATCCATGTGGGCCCATTTCCGATCAAAGTCGCGCGTTGGCCGTCAGATTTCGATATTGTTGACGAAATGTTTTGCCGGTTTGGATTGGTCCCGTGCAACTAGGCGGGCGCCTTGTTCTTCACCGTGGGCGCCAGCTCCATCGTGAGCCTGGCGAAGAAGCTCTGCGGCGTACTGCTGCTGCCGTAGGCCATCTCGGCAATGGTCGCGCTCACCCACAACGATTCGGTTTCAAGAACGACCTCGCCGCCGGGCGAGGCCAGCACCGCATCGCCGCGCGCTTGCAGTTTGTGGCGTATGGCCTCATTGTTGTACGCATAATCGCTCATCAAGACTTTGGTCACGGTCTTGATGTCATTCTTGTCAAACAGCCAAACCTCAAATGCCGTCACGCGCTGGGGCCCATCGCCTACCACCTCCGAGATACCGACCCCGCACTCGCCGAGAAACTCGCCGTCAGGCGACTCGACGCTGAAGGAGGTGTCGTAGCCATCATCCCCAATCTTGTACGTCGTGACGAAATGCCGCAGTTCTGTTGCGCCCGCGGCGGGCGGCGCGTCCGCAGGCGCAGGCGGCGGAGATACCACCACGGCGCGCGCGCTCGCCTGTGGCGGCTGTGCCTGTCTAGCCGGTGCGCGGTCGCGCGGGCGCAACGGTATCGGCTCGGAATCGCTATTACCATTTGACCGGCGGCGCGCCAGCATGAACCAGATGAAGCCGCCCACGCCCACCACAATCAGGAGCAAGCCCAACGCGCCAAGAATCAGACCCAGCGGCAGTGTACCGCCCGGCGCCGGCGCGGCGGCAGGCGTCGCGCCGACCGGCGGGGACTGTGACGGCGTGCCGCCTGCGCTCGAGGCAACCTTGATACCCAGGCTGTCGGCCAGCCGCTGAATCCGCGCCGCCGGCGCATCGCGCCCCTTACCCTGCAGGTCTGTCCGTATCTTAGCGAACGAGTTGGACAACTCCTGATTGGAGAATCCGGCGAGACGCTGGTGTGCCAGAGTTATGTCTAAATCAATGGAGAACGAGTCGGCGACCATGGCGATGTAGGCTTCTTTGTAATCCTCGCGCAGGGCAGTCGGGTCAGCGTTCACGTAGGTCACGGGAAAAAGGACCCAGCCGAGGAAAAGCCAGCCGAACACGGTGCCGACGACCAGACCGGCGGCAACAGCCAGCAGAACGGGGCGAGCAGACGCGAGGCGGTCTCGCAAGTTAGCCAACAGAGCGTTGATCATAGGCATGGCAACATTGCCTCCGATTAAGTTTTAGGCGCGCCGGGGACCGACAGCGCGAACGGCGCGGCCACCCCTGAGGCACATCTTAGCATAGTAAGGTTGAGATGATAAGCCTATCCCAATGGGATTATACCGCATTTCGGGCGACTGTTAAACGGCCATTTTGGATGCGCGGGTCAAGACCTCCGCATCGTCGTCCCGAATCAGGGCCACGTCTTCGTATCTTCCGAGGCTCGGCCGGCGCTGGGCTTCTCATGCACGGCGAGGCCAAGGCCATGCCCCAGCCCGTGCCCGAAGTTGGCTCCATAGCCGGCGTCCTCGATGACCTTGCGCGCAATCGCGTCGGCCTCTTTACCCGGCAGTCCTGCTTTGAGCGCGCGCTCGACCGCCAGTTGAGCCTGCAGGACAATCATATAAATGCGTTTGAACTGCGCGTCCGGCTCACCGAGCGTAAATGAGCGCGTCAGGTCGGCGCAGTAGCCGCCCACCCGTGCCCCCATATCAATCCAGATCGGCTCGCCGAGGGCGATGGGCCGGGTATCCGAGACGTGGTGCGGCTCGGCGCTGCCCGGCCCGGAGGCAACGTGCACGTCAAAGGCCAGCCCGTCGGCGCCGTGTGTGCGCATGAACGATTCCAGCTCCCACGCAACTTCCTTTTCGCTCATGCCCGGCTCAATCCAGTTGACGATGTACTCATACGCCTGATCGGTGAGGGCCAGCGCGCGCCGCAAGGTCTCAATCTCCTGATCGTCCTTGATCATCCGCAGGGACTCGACCACATCCTTGGTCGCCACCAACTCGACGGATTCAAAGGCTTTGGCCCACTCGGCCTGCTGATCCACCGTCAGGCGGCGGCTTTCAAAGCCGGCCCGCCGCACACCCAGCGCGCGAAGCGTGTCTCGCAGGGTCTCTTCAGGCTTGAGCGTGAGCTTAACCAGTTCAAAATCCGGGCACTGCTTACCGATCTGATCCCAGTAGCGCGAGTCGCTGGCGATAATCTGGCGCTGGGGCGTAATGATCAGCACGGCCTTCGAGCCGCCGAAGCCGGATAGATAACGAACGTGCGGCGAGGGCGCTTCTTCGGATTGAGCCACCAACAGCGCGTCGAGGTTCTGTTCGGCGAGCGCGCGGCGAACGCCTTCAAGTCTTTTGAGCATCCGTCTCCTTCATTGTGTCGGACGCTTTCGCGGCGCGCTGTTCCGATTCTTCGGCAAGCCCATGAACCGCCTCCGGTGTGCGCGCGCCGCGGGTGGCGCCGGGATGGGACTTCATATAAACTTCTTTTGCCCTGGCCTGTGTGACATGCGTGTAGATTTGTGTGGTCGAAAGCGACTCATGGCCCAGCAGTTCCTGCACCGAGCGCAGGTCGGCTCCACCATCGAGCAAGTGCGTGGCAAAGGTGTGTCGCAGTACATGCGGCGTCACCTGGCTGTTGATGGCCGCCTTCTTGGCATACTTCTCCAAAATCATCTGCACACTGCGCACGGTGAGGCGCGTGCCAAAGCGGTTGAGAAAAATCGCGTTGCTGGTCTTGCGCCCCATCAACTTCGGGCGCGCCTCGCGGATGTAGCTCATCGCCGCGCGCAGCGCCGGTCTGCCAATCAACACGAGCCGCTCCTTGTTGCCCTTCCCCAGCACCTTGATTTGCGCGCGCGCGCTATCCACGTCGCCGAGGTCAAGGTTCACCAGTTCAGACACGCGCATCCCGGCCGCATAGAGGAGCTCGAGGATCGCGTAGTCTCTCATGCCTTGCGGCTCGCTCACATCCGGCGCCATCAGCAAGGCCTTGACCTCCTGCGGGCTGAGGAAGCGCGGCAGGCGCTTGGGCAGTTTGGGCGCGGAAACCGCGTCGAACGGGTTAGCCCCCAGAATCCGCTCGCGCATCAGGTAGCGGCAGAACGAGCGCAGTTCCGACAGCCGCCGCGCGATGCTGGTCTTGGCGTAGCTCTGCTGGCCCAGCCAGCCCAGATAGCCGCGCACGACGTCTTTATCCACCTTCTCCCAACTGCTGACCTGTTGCGTCTTCAGGAAATCGAGGAATTCCCCGATCTCGCGCCGGTAGTTGCGCAGTGTGTAGGGCGACGCGTTTTTCTCGGCGCTCAGGTGGTTCATGTAGCTGATCAGATGTTGTTCCAGCATAGGCCCTCTTGGACGAGCATCATGCCGCTTCGGGTACCAGCTCCCGATCATAGACCGATTCACAAACCGTACATTTGACCTTGTCCTTGGTGGCGACCACCATCAAGCCGCCGTCTTTGGGGCATCGCTGCGGCACGGGCCGGTTCCACGACGCAAAATCGCAGGCGGGATAGTTCGCACAGCCGTAGAAAAAGCGCCCGCGCTTCGTCTTGCGCTCGACGATCTCGCCGCCATCCTTCGGGCAGGCCACTCCAATCTTGTTCAACAGCGGCTTGGAGTTCTTGCATTCCGGGAAACCGCTACACGAAATAAACCGCCCAAAGCGCCCGCGCTTGATGACCATCGGCCTGCCACAGACTTCGCACAACTCACCGGTCGGCTCGGCGTCTACGCTCAGGTTCGGCATCAGCCGCTCG
>JACQEC010000092.1 GCA_016200765.1 Chloroflexota bacterium
CGCCTCACCCGCACGGCGGCGTTCTTTAAGGGCGCGCAGGTCACGCTGAACATGGATAACCCTCTCCTGACCGTAGAGGATTTGCAGGAAATTGATCGGACGCTCAAGCGGCACGAGATCAGCCTGCGGAAAGTGCGGCCTGCCGCGCAGGATAGCCAGTTGGCATCCGCGGCGCTGGCGCTGGGCGCGCTGGTCGTTCCCAGCGGCGACCCTCCGCCCGCCGAAGGCAAGCCCGATGCAGAAGCGTCCTCGTCACAAGCCGAACCCGACGAGTCGGAACTTCCCGCGCTTTCGCGGCGGGAAGTAGCGACCGCGAAAGCGAAAGAAGCGCGCCTCGACGCGGCCCCGCCCTCCGAAGCCGAGGCGCGCGACGAGCAGGTGTTCGCGGCGCTCATCATCCGACGCACCCTGCGCTCCGGTATGGCGCTCCGCAATGAGGGGCCGATCGTCGTCATCGGCGATGTCAACCCCGGCGCGGAAGTGATCGCCGGCGGCGATGTGATCGTCTGGGGCAAACTGCGCGGCCTGGTTCATGCCGGCGCGATGGGTAACAACGAGGCCGTCATCTGCGCGCTGGTCTTCGAGCCAACCCAGTTGCGTATCGGCAACCTCATTGCGCGCATGTCGGCCCGCCAGACGCGGCAACCCGCTCCGGAAATAGCCAGCATCCGGGATGGCAAAATTGAAGTGGTGGAATGGAGTTAGGCGACGATGACCGGACAAGTAATCACCATCACGTCAGGCAAGGGTGGGGTGGGCAAGACAACCACCACGGCCAACCTCGGCATAGCCCTCGCCTTGCAGGGCAAGCGCGTCGTCTGCATTGACGCCGATATCGGCCTGCGCAATTTGGACATCGTTCTGGGGCTGGAAAACCGCATCGTCTATGATATTGTGGATGTGGTTGAAGGGCGGGCCCGCTTGCGGCAGGCGATGATCAAGGACAAACGGATGCCCGAACTCAGCCTCATCCCGGCCGCCCAGACTCGCGATAAGACCGCCGTCTCGCCGGAGCAGATGTTGGCCATCTGTGCAGACTTGAAGCAGGAAGTGGATTTTGTGCTGGTAGATTCCCCGGCCGGCATCGAGCGGGGGTTTCAGAACGCCATCGTCGGCGCTGACCAGGTGCTCATCGTCACCACCCCCGAGGTCTCCGCGGTGCGTGATGCCGACCGCATCGTCGGACTGCTCGAAGCCGCGGAAAAGTCGCCCGCGCGTCTGATTATCAATCGTATCCGCCCCTCGATGGTCAAACGCGGCGATATGCTCAGCGTCGCCGACGTCCTGGAAATCTTGGCGATTCAATTGATCGGTATCGTGCCGGATGACGAACAAATCATTGTCGCCACGAACCGCGGGCAACCCGCCGCGCTGGACAACCGCTCGCAGTCCGGGCAAGCCTTTCGGAATATTGC
Organism: Chloroflexota bacterium; assembly: GCA_016200765.1. Classification (GTDB taxonomy): domain Bacteria; phylum Chloroflexota; class Anaerolineae; order JACRMK01; family JACRMK01; genus JACQEC01. Next base: position 1,416 of record JACQEC010000092.1, read on the forward strand.
GGCGCGCTTGCTGGGTCAAGACGTGCCGCTGATGGCCCTCAAAGACACCGATGGCTGGCTGCAGCGACTCGGAAGATTCGTAATACCGCGCCGTGAATAAGCGGGCAGCCGCCTGATGAAGGAGCTACCATGAGCTTTTGGGATCAAATCTTCAGACCCCGTTCCACCAGCAGCCAAGTGGCCAAGGAACGCCTGCAGGTCGTGCTCGTTCACGACCGTGTGAAGCTCTCGCCGGAACTGCTGGAGACGCTGAAAAACGAAATCATTGCCGTCATCTCGAAACACGTCTCTATAGATCAGGAGGCAATGGAAATCAAACTGACGCATGGCCGGGGCTATCAGAAACTGACGGCCGATATTCCCATCCTCGGCTCGCGTGATAGCGCGGCCCCGCGCCGGCCACGATAGCATGGTGAGCCTGTCGAACCGGCCATGAGGCGAACGTTTCGTCACTTTGACTGGCTGTTGTGCGCCTGCACGCTGGTGCTGACCGCCTTCGGCGTCGCCATGATCTTCTCGGCCGGGCCGGCGCAAGAAACCGGTTTCGTGCTCGACGAGTTCTACCTGCGCCAGGGCTTGTACGCGCTGGTTGGATTCGCCGGGATGTTTCTGCTGGCCGCGATAGATTACCGCATTTGGGAAACGTGGCCGCGCCTGCCCTATCTGGCGACCCTCGCCATTCTCGCTTTGGTTGCGGCCAGCGGCCAAAGCGCCTTTGCCTCACAGCGCTGGTTCAATCTCGGACTCTTTCCGGTACAACCTTCTGAAGCCGCAAAAATCCTGCTCATTGTTTCGCTCGCAAAATATCTGGCCGACCGCGAAAGCGACGCCCAGCGTTGGTATCACATCGTGGTCTCGCTCGTGCTGGTCGCCATACCGATGGGACTGGTATACCTGCAGCCGAACCTCGGCACGAGCATTGTGCTGGGCACCGTCGGGGTGGGCATGTTATTCATGTGGGGGATTCGCGCGCGGTACGTCGCCCTGCTGGCCGCCGCCGGCATAGCCGCGTTGGTGTTGGTCGGCTTCACCGCCACGGACTATCAGCGCCAGCGCCTGGTGACGTTTCTCAACCCCGATGATGACCCGCTCGGCTCCGGCTACAACGTCCTTCAGGCGCGAATCAGCATCGGCTCCGGCGGCTGGACCGGGCAGGGCTTTCTAAGTGGAACGCAGAGCCGCTTGCGATTCCTCCGCGCCCGCCATACCGACTTCATTTTTTCGGTCGTGGCCGAAGAGTTGGGGCTGATCGGCTGTGCGGTCTTCATCGGCCTGATGACGCTCGTCTTGTGGCGCATGTTGCGCGCCGCCCAACTGGCCGGCGACGGCTACGGCCGTCTGCTCGCCATCGGGTTGGTGGTCATGCTCTTCTTTCAAACCGCCGTGAATCTCGGTATGAACGTGGGCCTACTGCCGGTCACGGGCATTCCTTTGCCCTTCCTAAGTTTCGGCGGCAGTTCAATCATCAGCGTTCTGCTTGGGCAAGGCCTGATCCAGAGCATTATCATCCATCATCGCAAGCTTGAATTCGACTAGCCGCCCATAGCGCGCGGGCGTTCCGACTGTCCCCTCGCGCCGCACTCCTCGGTTTTCGCGACTCCGTGATAAAATCAACTCTCATCCCTTAGCGACAAAAGGCAGAGCAGAGGTTTTCCCATGACGCTGGTTCGCGTTCGTTATGCGCCAAGCCCCACCGGCGCGCCCCACATCGGCAACATCCGCACCGCCCTGTTTACATGGCTCTTCGCCCGCCACCATGGCGGCAAATTCATTGTGCGTATTGAGGACACCGATCAGGCACGCGAGGTTGACAACGGGCTTGAACTCATCTTGGAGTCACTGCGCTGGCTTGGGCTGGACTGGGACGAAGGCCCCGGCGTGGGCGGCCCCTTTGGCCCCTACAGCCAATCCGAGCGGCTTCCGCTCTATCAAAAATGGGCGCACTGGCTGGTAGAGCATAGTCACGCCTACCGCTGTTACTGCACGACCGAGCGGTTGGAGCAGATGCGCAAAGATCAGGAAGCGCGCAAGCAGTCCCCCGGCTATGACCGCCGGTGCCGCTTCATGTCAGACGCCGAGCGCCGCGCAAAGGAGCAGTCCGGCATCGTGCCGGTGATCCGGCTGGCCGTGCCGCTCTCCGGCGCCACAACCTACCACGACCTGATTCATGGCGACGTGACCTTTGACAACAAGAACATTGACGATCAGGTGCTCCTGAAATCGGATGGGTTCCCCACCTATCATCTGGCGGTTGTCGTGGACGACCACGAGATGCAGATTACCCACATCACGCGCGGCGATGACTGGATTTCCTCCGGCCCGAAACATGCCCTGCTCTACCGCGCCTTCGGCTGGGAGATGCCCGCGCTGGCGCAATTGCCGATGACCCTCGGCCCCGACCGCAAGAAGCTGTCCAAGCGGCACGGCTCGACGTCGGTCATTGACTTTCGCGAGCAGGGATATTTGCCCGAAGCGATGATCAATTTTCTGGCGCGGTTGGGCTGGTCGTACGATGACCATACCGAGATTTTCTCGCGCGACGAACTCATCCGCTTGTTTGACCTCGACCGCGTTCACCCGTCGGCGGCCATCTTCGACATGGAAAAGCTGAATTGGCTGAACGGCCATTACATCCGCGCCCTCTCGACGTTGGAGCTGGCCCAGCGCGTGCGCCCCTTCCTTGACGCCGCCGGTCTTGAGGGCGATAATGACGTGCTTCTGGCCGTGACGCCGCTGATTCAAACGCGAATCAAAACGCTCAAAGAGGCCGTTAGCCTGACCGATTTCTTTTTCGTCGAGCGCGTGGAGCCTTCAGCCGCGCAACTGTTGGGCAAGGGGTTCGGCGGGCGCCCCGATCAGGCCGCCGACGCGATTGGCGCGGTGATAGACACCCTGCGCGCGCTCTCGCCCTTCGATGCGCCCGCGCTTGAGCAGGCCCTGCGCGCTTTGGCGGAACGGTCGAACTTCAAGACCGGCGCGCTGTTCACGCTGGTTCGTGAGGCGATCACAGCTCGCTCCGTCACGCCTCCCTTGTTCGACACGATAGCCATACTCGGCCGGGAGAGAACTTGCGCGCGTCTGGAGCACGCCCGCCGCGTGCTTCAAGCCGCCGCGCCCATCCAGGCCCCATAGCGCTTGCGCGCCACCACCCACTATGCCTCTTTATCCATCCGCCAATACCTATATTCTTCCCTTTACCTCGCCATCGGCGAATCTCGGCACCGCCGGCGGCAAGGGGGCAAATCTGGCTCGCTTGACACAGGCCGGGTTCGCTGTGCCGCCCGGCTTTATTGTGACAACCGATGCCTACCGGACCTTTGTCGCCACCAATCAACTGCATGAGCGCACGCTGGCCTTGGCGCGTCAGGCGTCCGTCGGTCAGGCGGATCGCCTCGAAGACATCTCGCGTGAGATACGCGCCCTATTCGCCGAAAGCCCGCTTCCGGCGGCAGTCGCGGATCCCATCATCGCCGCCTATCGGGAGCTGGCCGCCTCATCGCCACCTATCCTGAGCCTGTCGAAGGAGGCGGTCGCTGTGCGCTCGTCGGCCACCGCCGAAGACCTGCCGGGGCTTTCGTTCGCAGGCCAACAGGAGACCTACCTGAACGTGATTGGCGAAGCCGAGTTGTTGGAGGCTGTGCAAAAGTGCTGGGGCAGTTTGTGGACAGCGCGCGCGCTGAGCTACCGCGCGCGCAACGCCATCGCGTCCGAAGACGTGGCGCTGGCTGTTGTCGTCCAGCAGATGATTCCCGCGGAGGTGTCCGGCATTGTCTTCACGGCCAACCCCGTCACCGGCCATCGCGGCGAGATCGTGATTGATGCCAGTTTTGGCCTCGGCGAAGCGATTGTCTCGGGACTGGTTGAGCCTGACCACTATGTCGTGCGCGCCGATGATGGGCGCATCACTACCCGTCAACTGGGCAGTAAGTCGCTGACCATTGTGCCGCGCTCCGGCGGGGGCACCGACACCGTGACCGAGCAGGTTAGCGACTCCGCACGGCAAGCCCTGCCCGACCCGCTGATCGCACAACTCGCCCGCACCGCCCAGCGGGTCGCCGCGCATTATGACTCGCCGCAAGATATTGAATGGGCGCTGGCCGATCAGCAGATCGTTATCCTGCAGTCACGCCCCATCACGTCCCTCTACCCACTGCCCTTCACCGCGCCGCCCACCCAAGATTTACGAATCGTGGCAAGTTTCAACTCCGTTCAGGGCGTGACCGACCCCTTTACACCGCTTGGCATGGACATCTTGCGCCAATTCTTCGGCGGCATCAGGGGCGTCTTCGGTATTCAGCGCGCGACGCAAGCGCTGATGCCTGACGCGGCTTACCGCCTCTTTCTCGATGTCACAGACCTCGCGTCTACCGCGCGCCTGCGCCAGGCCCTGCTGACCGCTCTAAACCGGGTGGATCCCGCCGCCGAGAAAATCGTCAGGCAACTGATTGCCGCTGGGCGACTGCCGCTAGTTCAAACCGTCTCCCGCCGGCGCGCACTGCACACGCTTGAGACCCTGCGCCCGCGCATTGTGCAGGCACTCCAGGCCGCGCGGGCGCCGGAACAAACGCGCGACCGCACGCTTGCGGTGGTGGAACAATTCTTTTCTTTAGCCCAACAGCGAGCGGGTCAAGCCCAGACGCTAGCCGGCCTGCTGGCAACGATTGACCGTGATATCAATCTCGCCTTTCCGAATATCCTCGCGCGTCTCATGCCCCTGATCTTCCCTGCCCTCGCATGGCTTGGGCTGATCGATCGCCTGCTGGTCGAGTGGCTCGGCGAACCCGCGAGGTCAGGCCTTGCGTTACAGCGCTCACTGCGCGGCAACGTCACCAGCGACATGAACCTGCGGCTGTGGGCCGCGGCCCAACAGATCCGTTCAGACCCGGCGTCGTTCAGCACACTGCGTGACCAACCGGTGGCCGTCTTGGCCGAGATGGCTCACAACGGCCAATTGCCGGCGGTTGCGCAAGATCAACTGGCTCGCTTCATGGCCGCCTACGGGATGCGAGCAGTGAACGAAATAGACATTGGCCGCTCACGCTGGCGCGAAGACCCGGCGCAGGTATTGCAAATGCTCAAGGGCTACCTCTTGCTCACAGACCCTGACACCGCGCCCGACGTGCTCTTTGAGCGCGGCGAGACCGAAGCCGCGCGCACGACCGCCGGCTATCTGGCGCGGGTCCGGCGTCTTCCACGGGGGAGACTGCGCGCGCGTTTGCTGGGAGGAATCATCAGGCGCTTTCGTATCCTGATGGCCCTGCGCGAGACGCCCAAGCTCTATATCGTCAGGCTTATTGATACCTACCGGACGGCGTTGCTCGCGCAGGCGCAAGCGATGGTCAAGCGCGGCGAATTAGCGCAGGTCGAAGATATTTTCTTCGTGCCATTTGAGGATTTAAAGCGTTTCGCCAACGGCCAGGCGGTCAATCTTCAGGAAATCGCGGCAACGAATCGCGCCGCGTACCAACGCGAACAGCACCGCAAGCAGTTGCCGCGCATCATCCTGAGCACGGGCGAAACGTTTTATGAGGGATTGAGCGAAGCCGGTAGCGCCGATCTGGTCGGGCAGGGAGTATCACCCGGACAGGTCTCCGGCACGGTGCGCGTGGTCTTGGACCCGCGCGCGGCCAATCTGGAACCGGGCGAGATTTTGGTTTGCCCGGCCACCGACCCCGGCTGGACGCCGTTGTTCATGACCGCCGGCGGTCTGGTTATGGAAATCGGCGGCATGATGACGCATGGCTCGGTGATCGCCCGCGAATACGGCATTCCCGCGGTGGTGGGTGTGCACCACGCGACTGAACGGCTGACTACCGGCCAGCGTGTGCGCGTGGACGGCTCTGCCGGGCGGATTACGGTGCTGGGCGATTAAGCCGTGCCGCGCCCTGAGCCTGTCGAAGGGCCGCGTCCTGAGCCTGTCGAAGGGCCGCGCCGGACATGAGCAGACCTTGCGCGTCCGGCCACCTCCCCATCACGCGCCATTGGCCTGTCGCCGCATCGCGGCGCAAGGCCAACACCGAGCGAACCCCGTTGGGTGACGCCGCTTTGGAGAGGTCAAGCGGCTCTGCCCATTGAGCCGCCGTCAGCCACGCCCGGTCGCCGGAAATCACGAGCGACACCGGCGACTGGCGGAAACGCAGCCATGCCGGTTGAGCGCGCGCCTGCTGGACGGTCTGCGCCGCGAACTGTGGATAGCTCGCCTGATCGAGAGTCTCCAACAGCGCATCCCAGTCCCGCTGGAGAATGGCGTCATCTTGTGCGTGAAGCAACCGTACAATTGCCAGCGTATCGCGGGTTAGCGGCCTGTCAGAAACCGCCTGCTCCCGGATGGACTGCTCAAGCTCATCCAGATCACGCGCGGCCAGTGCGTTCTGCCCGTGGTCAATGGCCTCTACCGCCGCGCTGATGACCAATTCCAGCACCTGATTCAGTTCCGCCTCGGCGGGCGCGGACAGAGCCTGCCGTTGTGCGGCATCCCACCGCGCGACCGGCACCGATGGCAGGCGGCGCGCGCCGGGGTCGAGCCGCTCTTCGTATTGCCGCATCAAATCATAAAACCGCACTTTGAGTTCCCAGCGCTGTCGGGTCTCTGCCGAGCCGGGGCGCGCCCGGATTGCGCTCAGCCAGTCCTGGGCGAGCGCATCGAAGTCCTTCCCGTAGATCACGCGCCAATCGTTCGGCCTCTGCATCAGCGCGCGAAAAGCCTTCAACCCGTAGCCGTCAATCAGGAACTTCACAAACGACGCCGATTCCGTATAGGCGATCTCGTGCTGCTGCGCTGAAAAGTCGCGGCGCAGTACGGAGGGTGGAATGAACAGCGGGCTTTGAGCGATAGCGGCAACGCTTTCGTCAATCACATCCGGCCGGTAATGCCCGCCGGTTGCGTAAACGGCGACGCCCTCAGCCAGCAGCCCGCCCGCGGCTCCAAGGTTGCCCCAATCTTGCGTCAGGGCGTGCGCGCCTTCGTGGGTGAGGTAATCAGTGACGGGTACGCCGGTGAAAGCGCGGTCGGCATACGAAATGAAAATGGTGCGGTCGCCAAAGGCCGCCCCGCCCTGCCAGAAAACACGAGGCAACCAGTAGACCGTCAGCCGCTGGTCGGGTTCCACGTCCAACGCGCGCGCCGCGTGGGCAATCCCTTCGATGGTGGCTGATTTCAAAGCCTCGATGTCCCGCGCCGCCGGTGTGTCAGCCAGATAATAGAAGGTGAGTTTGCCGCTCCGCTCCTCAAGCCATTGCATATCCACTGACACCGGCTCCGCCTCCAACGATGGTGACGAAATCTCATCGGCTAAAGAGAGCGTTTCGCCGCCGGACGACTGGACCAGCCAATTGTAGCGAAGCGTGCTCATCCCGCGAGGCAGCCGCACAGCCAGCCCCCGATCCAGTCGGGGGTTGAGCGTCCACGAGGCGTGGGTTGCGCCGGTCGTCACAGGCACAGTCATCGGCTGGCGTCCGCCTTCGATGCCGAGCACAAGCCGCGCGCCCGCCAGCGGCGCATTGCTGTCCACCGCAAAGGTCAGGACGCCGGTGGTCGTGTCCTCCATCGCGGACACGCGCGCAGAAAACGACGGGGGAAGACTCTGTGGCAGGCGGTACGCCGGGGTCGAGCAGGCCGAAAGAAAAAGGAGTAGGCCGAGCCGGAGAAGAGTTCTCACACAGGTGATAGATTGACCCCGTTCACGAACGGGGTCGGCTAGCTGTCGAACCGCGCGCGCAGGCGCGCCTCAATCTGCTTGACCGCCTGATCAATCGTACAGCCTTCAGCCAGCGCGATCTCGCCCGCGAGCATATCGCGCGCGCGATTGTAATACTCCTGATCGGTGGCGGATAGTTTCTTCTTCTGGCCCCGCCAGAAGAGATTGCGCAGAACTTCAGCCCATTCCCGCGGATTCCCCGAGCGGACATGCTGGCTGAGATGCGCTTGCCGTTCGGTGAAATTATTGGACAGCGAGATGGGGCGGCTGTCCAAGACCTCCAGCACTTCGCCCGTCTTGTTGCGCGCCATCGCCGAGCGCAGGCCGATGTTGACCACATTGTTCACCGGCACCAGCACCCGCCGGGTCGTGGCCGCCATCAAGCTGATCACATAATAACTGCTCGCGGAATCAGTCGTCACCGCATGAGTTTCAATGCCGCAAATAACGCCCGCCCCGTGAGAGGGGTGGACCACTTTGTCACCAACCCGAAAGACCATCATCGCCTCCTTGTACGAGTCGTGCCGGCCCCTTGGCTGGATTTGTCGTGCGCTTTCGCGGCGTGCCGTTCCGAGTTCTGCCGCGATGCTGGGTTCGTTGGTTTGCTCGGCTCAGCCGCGGCGGCTGGGACGGCAGGCACCTCCACGCGCTTGGCCAGCGCGATGAGGCGGTCAACGCCGTCTCCTTGCTTGAGCTCCATCAGCGTCGCGCCTTTGCTTGCGCGGCCGGCGCGCCCGATCAACTTGGCTTGCGTCACCAGCGCGGCGCGCTTGTCCGAAAGCAGGGTCGCCTGATCATCCTCGTCGGCCACCCACGCGCCCACCAGCGGTCCGGTGCGGTCGCTGAGGAGCGCCGTTCGGACGCCCATGCCGGCGCGCCCCTGACGGGGATACTCGCCGAGCTTCGTGCGCTTGCCGTGTCCGTACCGGCTGACGACAATCAGGTCACTGCCCGCGCTGGTCAGGCCAAACCCCACAACGGTCTGATCGGTGTCCAGCTTGATGGCCGCCACGCCTCCGGCCACCAACCCCATGGGCCGCACCGACTCCTCGGCGAAGCGGATGGCGTTGCCATCACTGCTGACCAGCAGGACATCGTCCGCGCCGCGCGATAGCGCGGCCCCGCAGAGCTCCTCGCCCTCGTCTAACTTCATGGCGACGGTGCCGCTCGCGCGAGCCGAGAACAACTCGCTCACCGCCGAGCGTTTGAGCTGACCGCGCCGCGAGACTGTCAGCAGGAACATCTCTGCTTCTGCGATGCCGGCGGGCAAAGCCAACCCGCACACGATCCGTTCGTCGGCCTCCACAGATGCCAGCGAGCCGAGCGGCACCCCGTCCGGCTGTGCGCTCGAATCGGGAATCTGCGCCACCGCCACCCGAAATGCCCGCCCGTTCTGCGCCAGCATTAGCAGGTCGTCGCGGTTATTCGCCAGCGCATACCACATTAAGTCTTTCTCCGCGCGCGAGCGCCGGCCCGGGTTCAACAAGCGCATCACGCGGCCATTCTCCAAGCCTGCCAGAATGACGGGCACATCGGCGATCAGGTCTTCGGCTTTCACCTCGCCGGCTTCGCCCTCGACAATCGTCGAGCGGCGGCGGTCGCCGTAGAGAGCCTTGATGTCGGCCACGTCCTCTTTGATGAGCAGTAAGACCTTCTGCGGGTGCCCCAGCAGGTCTTTCAGGTGCATGATCAATTTTCGGGTGTCGCGGGTTTCGTCCTCAATCTTCTGCCGTTCCAGCGCCGCCAGCCGGCGCAGCTGCATGTCGAGGATCGCCGTTGCTTGCCGCTCGCTGAACGAGAAGCGTTTCATCAGGCGCTCGCGGGCCGTATCGGTGTCCGGCGATTGGCGAATGGTCTTGACCACCTCATCGAGGTTGGCAATCGCCGCGCGCAGCCCTTCCAGAATGTGCGCCCGCTCTTCCGCCTTGCGCAGGTCAAATTGCGTGCGCCGCGTGATGATGGTACGGCGATGCTCAATAAACAACTGCAGCGCCCGCTTCAACGGCAGCAGTCTGGGCTCGCCCTCGACCAGCGCCAGCATGATCACGCCGAACGTCGTCTGCAGCGGCGTATATTTGTAGAGCTGCTTCAGCACTGCCGCCGGCTCGACCGTGCGCGTCAGTTCGATCACAATCCGCATACCCTGCCGGTCGGATTCATCGCGCAGGCCGCTGATGCCTTCCACCTTGCCGTCGCGCACCAGATCGGCTATGCGTTCGAGCAGACTCGTCTTGTTCACCTGATAGGGCAACTCGCTGACGATGATACTGCTGCGGCCACGCGACAACTCTTCAAAGCGCGTTTTGGCCTGCACGACCAACCGCCCCTTGCCCGTGGCATAGGCCTGGCGGATGGCGTCTTCCCGCGTCTCCCGCGGGTCCGCGCCGCCGGCATAGCGATAGATGAGGCCTGCGGTCGGAAAATCCGGCCCTTTGACAAACCGCATCAGGTCATCCACATCTACCTGCTCGATACTCTTGGTGCGGTCAATCAGGTAGCCGATGGCATCGCAAATTTCACTCAAGTTGTGCGGGGGAACATTGGTTGCCATGCCGACGGCAATACCGGCAGAGCCATTAATCAACAAATTGGGGAGCGCCGCGGGGAGGATTGACGGCTCTTGGAGACTGCCGTCAAAATTATCGCTGAAATCTACCGTGTCTTTCTCGATGTCGGCCAACACCTCTTGCGAGATCGCCGCGAGGCGGGCTTCCGTGTAGCGCATCGCCGCCGCGCCGTCGCCGTCCACCGAGCCGAAGTTGCCCTGGCCATCCACCAGCGGGTAGCGCATCGAGAAATCCTGCGCCAGCCGCACCATGGCATCGTAGACAGCCACGTCGCCGTGCGGGTGGTATTTGCCGAGCACTTCGCCGACAATGCGGGCTGACTTCTTGTACGGCCCGCTGTGCCGCAGGCCCATATCGTGCATCGCATACAAGACGCGCCTCTGCACGGGCTTCAGGCCATCGCGCACATCGGGCAGGGCGCGCGCCACAATCACGCTCATCGCGTAATCGAGGTACGCGCCCTGCATCTCCTGATCAATATCTACCTGCCTGACAGTGCCAATATCCATAACGCTCTATTTCGTTAAAGGACTCGAAATGGTGAGTGGGGGCGCCGCGCGCGCGGCGTCTTCCATGGATGGCTACAGGGTTAATATTCCCTTTGTTGTGCCTGCTGTTCCTTACGACGCGCTTTGCGTGTGGCGCGCTGTTTGGCCTTGCGCTTCTCTTCGCTTTTGGACACAAACCAACGCTTCTTGCGGTAGGTGCTGAGAATACGGCTATCGGCGACTTCCTTACGGAACCGTTTGAGCAAACTTTCCTGGGATTCACCAGGTCTCAAGAGAACACTCATGAATCAGGACTCACCTCCTTAAGGGGAAAATGGGTGATGCTTACTGGATCATCTTCAGCTCAAGACTGATGCGCTGGCGCGCCGGCTCGACGTTAAGCACGCGCAGCGACAGCCGCGTTCCAACTTTTACCTTCTGCCCTTGGTTTTCCTGCGCGCGCAACTCGCTCACGTGCACCAGCCCTTCGACGCCCGCCTCCAATTGGACGAACGCGCCGAAATCGGTGAGGTTCGTCACCACGCCTTCAACCGACTGGCCGCGCTGGTAGCGCTCTTCGATATTTTCCCAGGGGTTCGGCTTGGTGCGCCGCAGGCTCAGCGCCACCCGCCCCTTTTCCTTCTCGATGCGCAAGACCATCACGTCCACTTCCTGCCCGACTTGCAAAACATCGGCCGGGTGCTTCACGCGCTCCCAGGCAATCTCCGAGACATGGATCAGCCCATCCACCCCGCCCAGATCGACGAACGCGCCAAACGGCGTCAGGTTGCTGACCCGGCCATGGCGAATCTGCCCCTCGGCCACTTCTTCCATCAGGCGCTCGCGCTGTGACTTGCGCCATTGCCGCCGCGCCTGCCGTTCAGAGAAGATCAGCCGCCGCCGCCGCTGGTCCACTTCAATGACCTTCAGCGGCATCTTCGTGCCCACCATCCTCGGCAGCCAGTCTTCTTCGCCGGTCGGCGCGCCCTCTTCGGAGGGGGGCGGCGGGGTGGCCGGCGGGCGCGAGAGGACTTGCGAGGCCGGGATAAAGCCGCGCAGGCGGCCAAACGGCACAATCAGCCCGCCCTTGTTATAGGTGCTGATGACACCCTCAATCACCTCGCCGGATGCCAGCAACGCTTCGGCCTTCAGCCAGTCCTCAAACGACTTGGCCTGGCTCAGCGACAAGACCGCGTCCTCTTCGGCAGTTTCACCCCGCGCCACAAACACGGGGATCTCCTGCCCGATGACGAGGCGCGCGCGCATCTCTGGGCCGAGTTTTTCCAGTTCGGTGGAGGGAATCAGGCCTTCCTTCTTGCCGCCAATGTCCACCGCAATCTGGTTGGGCTCAATGCGCACGATCCGGCCTTGACGAATGTCACCAGTTTTGGGCGGCATGAAGTCGTATTCGCTGCTTTTCAGCAGGTCCCACATCGGCGAGTCTGGGGAATGAGGTTTGGGAGAGTCTTGCGGGTTTGGGTCAGTCACGGGTGATGCACTGCGCTCCTCTTCATTAAGCTTTGATCGAGCCTGTCTGCAATGTGAGCCTCGCACCGGCAGGGCTTCTCAAAAGTCTCTTGACCAGCGAGCAGGATTCCGCTCCTCGCTCGTGGCGGATAGCCGATGGCAGATAGCAAACCGCTATCGGCCATCAGCCATCAGCCATCGGCTAATCGTCGTCCTCTACGTCGTCGTCATCTCCCTGCTGGGGCGCCGCGAGCGCCGTGCTGATGCCACTGCTAGCCGAGAGGGCCGCGGCGCCTTCCATTGCGCGGAAACCCGTGCCGGCGGGAATGAGCTTCCCGATAATGACGTTTTCCTTCAGGCCGTGCAGGTCGTCGCGCTTGCCTTCAATCGCCGCGCCCGCCAGCACGTTGATCGTGTGCTGGAACGACGATGCGGCCAGAAATGACTCGGTATTGAGCGCGGCCTTCGTGATGCCCAACAGCACGGGCAGCGCCGAGGCTGGCCGCTTGCCCTCCTCGTTCAACGCCAGGTTCATCTCGGCAAACTCCAGCGAGTCCACGAGCTGGCCCAGCGTGCAGGGCGATTCGCCAACCGTCCTGACCTTCACCCGGCGCAGCAACTGCCTTAGAATGATCTCAATATGCTTGTCGTTGATGCTGACGCCCTGTGAGCGATAGACTTTTTGCACCTCGTCGAGCAAGTACTGTTGAACGGCTTCTTTCCCTTTGATTTTCAAGATCATGTGCGGGTTCAGCGCGCCGTCGGTCAATTGCTGGCCGGCAGTCACTTTCTCGCCGGTTTGAACGCGCAGGCGCGCTGTCGGGGGCACCTCATAGACGCGCTCGTCCCGCTCCTCGCGCCGCACCACCGCCTTATTGTCGGCCAGCGTCACCTTACCGCCGTGCGTGGCGACGATCTTCTTGCCGGCGCGTTTCGCAATCAGCTCCCCCTCTTCTATCTGCTGGCCGTTTTCGATCAGCTTCGCATAGTTGCCGGGGATGTCGTATTCGTCCTTCGCCATCGTGGTCGAGACAATCTCCAGGGTGCGCCGGTCGCCATCCTTGATCACTTCGACCATGCCCGAAATTTCGGCCACAATCGCTTCGCCCTTGGGGTTGCGCGCCTCAAATAGCTCCTGCACGCGCGGCAGGCCGCGTGTGATGTCCGCCTCGCCGGCCACGCCGCCGGTGTGGAACGTGCGCAAGGTCAACTGCGTGCCCGGCTCGCCGATAGACTGTGCGGCAATCACGCCGACCGCCTCGCCAATCTGCACCAGGCCGTTGCGAGCCATATCGCGGCCATAGCACTTAGCGCAAATACCGTAGCGCAGTTCGCAGACCATCGGCGTGCGCACGCGCACTTCCGTCAGGCCGGCCGCCTTGATGGCCTCCACATACGCTTCATCAATCATCTCGCCATCAGGCACGATCGCTTCTTTCGTCTTCGGGTGCTTCACCGCGCCGGCTACGACCCGTCCGAGGATGCGCTCGTACAGGGTGGCGGTGGCGCCGCCTTCGGTGGTCTGCTTGATCCACATCCCGCGCTCGGTGCCGCAATCTTCCGAGTTGATAATGGACTCCTGCGCCACGTCTACCAGCCGCCGCGTCAGGTAGCCGGCGTCGGCGGTGCGCAACGCCGTGTCGGCCAGACCCTTGCGCGCGCCGTGGGTTGAAATAAAGTATTCAAGCGCCGTCAGTCCCTCGCGGAAGTTTGAGCGAATCGGCAGGGAGATGATGCGCCCGACCGGGTCCGCCATCAATCCGCGCATACCGGCCAGTTGACGAATGGGCGTGAAGCCGCCCTTGGTGGCGCCCGAGGTGGCCATAATGTAGATCGGGCCATCGGGATCCATCGCCTTGGTCACTTCGTCGGTCAAGTCGTCCGTGGCCTTAGTCCACAACTCGACCGTCTTCACATACTGCTCGTCTTCGGTAATCAGGCCGCGCCGGTATTGCCGCTCCACATCGCCCACCTGATCGCTTACCTGATCGAGCATGCGCTGTTTCGATTCCGGCACGTTAATATCGCTCAAAGCAATCGTCAGCCCCGAGCGTGTTGCGTACTTGAAGCCAATATCCTTGATGTCGTCCGCCAGCCGCGCCGTATCCTCTGCGCCGAGTTGATAGAAGCATTTGGAGATCAGGCTCTTGAGCTTGCCCTTGTCCATCGTCTCGTTGACGAAACGCAGGGCTTCGGGCAGGATGGAATTGAAGATACAGCGGCCAGCCGTGGTCTCGATGACAACCTTCTTCCGCTTGCCCGGCGCGGCATAGTGCAGCTTGACCGGCGTGTGCAAGCGCACCTGCCCCATCTCATAGGCCTGCGCCACTTCGTCAATATCGTTGAAATGCTTGGCGTCTACCGGCTCCACCTGCTCGTCCATGGTCAGATAGTAACAGCCCAGAACCATGTCCTTGGACGGCCCGACAATCGGCTCGCCGTTCGCCGGCCGCAGCATGTTCCGGCTCGACAACATCAACTGCCGCGCTTCCTGCTTCGACCAATCCGAGAGCGGGATGTGCACGGCCATCTGGTCGCCGTCGAAGTCTGCGTTGAACGCTTCACAGACCAGCGGGTGAATCTGGATCGCGTCGCCCTCGACCAGCGTGGGCAGGAACGCCTGGATGCCGAGCCGGTGCAGGGTTGGCGCGCGGTTCAGCAGTATCGGGTAATCGTTGACGACCTCGGCCAGCACCTCCCACACTTCCGGCTTCATCTGCTCGATGGTGCGCTTGGCGCCCTTGACGTTGTGGGCGTAGTTGTTCTCCACCAGTTTGTTGACGACAAACGGCTTGAACAACTCCAGCGCCATACGCTTGGGCAAGCCGCACTCGTGCAGCTTGAGGTGCGGCCCGACGACAATCACCGAGCGCCCGGAGTAGTCCACGCGCTTGCCGAGCAGGTTGCGGCGGAAGCGCCCCTGCTTGCCTTTCAGCATATCCGATAACGATTTCAGCTTGCGCTTGCCGCGCAGTGACACGGCCTTGCCGCGCCGCGAGTTGTCAACCAGCGAGTCAACCGCTTCCTGCAGCATGCGCTTCTCGTTCCGCACGATCACGTCCGGCGCGCCCAATTCCAGCAGCCGCTTGAGCCGGTTATTGCGGTTGATCACGCGGCGGTACAAATCATTCAGGTCAGAGGTCGCAAAGCGGCCGCCGTCCAATTGCACCATCGGGCGCAGCTCCGGCGGGATCACCGGCAGAACCGTCAGCACCATCCATTCCGCCCGGTTGTTCGACTGGCGCAGGGCTTCGACCACTTGCAGCCGTTTGGTCGCCTTCTTGCGGCGCTGGCGGGAGCGCGTCATACGCATCTCGGCGCGCAGTTCCTTCGCCATGCGTTCGAGGTCTAGACTTCGCACAATCTCGTAGAGCGCTTCAGCGCCCATGCCTGCGCGAAAGACTCCCGGCCAACGGTCGCCGAGTTCGCGGAAGCGCGATTCGGTCATGAAATCCATCGGCGCGAGCGCGCGCAGTTCATCGCGCTGATCCTCGATTTTGGTCTGGATCTCGAGCTCTTCGCGCTCGGCCTGCTCCTGAAGCTGATCCGACTGATCCTGCCCCTCGGTCTGGATGCGTCCCATTTCGGCGTCGTACAGCAGGCGGCTGTTTTTCTTCTCCTCGGCCAGCCGGCTGTTGAGTTCGTCGAGGTCGGCCTTCTCCAATTCCTTGAAGTGGCGCAGGTGCTTCCGGTCAATCTTCTCGCCCTCGGCAACCAGCACCTCGGGTCCCCCTGAGCCTGTCGAAGGGCGCGGGTAGCTAATCGGCTTGCGAACCGTCGTGCCTTGATCGTCGGTGAGCCGCTTTTCGATGGGGTGCAGTTCGCTCGCCAACTCGTCAACGCGGCCCTGATGCTTCTCTTCGAGCCGCGCGATATTGGCCTCGCGCTGGGCGCGTTTTTTGGCGAGTTCTTCTTCGTGCTTATCTTTACTGCGCGCGGTCTTGTCCTGCAAGCTCTCCCGCACGCGCTTGAGTTCGCGCGCTTCGTTGTCGTCCAGCACCTTCAGCGCCTTGCGCCGGACGTCTTCGTCCACCGCAATGACGACGTATTGGGCAAAATACAGGGTGCGGTCGAGGTTGCGCCGCGACATATCCAACAGCAGTCCCAGGTATGAAGGCACGCGCCGCGTGTACCAGATATGCGCCACCGGCGAGGCCAGCTCGATATGGCCCATGCGTTCGCGCCGGACCGACGAGCGCGTGACCTCGACATGGCACTTGTCGCAGACGATGCCCTTATAGCGGATTTTCTTGTATTTGCCGCAGTAACACTGATAATCCTTGGTGGGGCCAAAGATGGCTTCGTCGAACAGGCCGTCGCGTTCGGGGCGCAGGCGGCGATAGTTGATCGTCTCCGGCTTCAGCACCTCGCCGTGAGACCAGTTGCGAATAGCCTCTGGAGACGCAAGGCTAATACGGATTGCAGAAAAGTCCTTTATTTCAGACACTCTACCTCCACCCCCGATCCAGTCGGGGGCCTGCCCCCGATCCAGTCGGGGGCGCAAAAGGACAACAGGATAAAAAAAGACATAACGGGTTGACGGTTTACCGCCACCCGCATGCGCAAAGTACCTGCTTAGTATTATACGAATAGGAGCGGGGTCTGTCAAAAGCGGCCTGCGCTTGACACAAAGCCCCCTTGCCGCCCGCCCTTTGGGCGCCCGCGTCAGTTTTGCGTGCAGTAACGGGTGCGACCCACCCTGATGGCTAACCGGCCGCGAGTTTCAACAGCCGCCGGGCATTCCCGCCCAGCACCTTTCCGCGAGCCTCATCCCCAAGCGTCAGGTTTTCGATCACGGTCACGGCCTTTTGCATATCCCCGATCTGATGCGGGTAATCGCTCCCCAACAGCACGTGGTCGGTTCCGGCAAACTCGATGGCAAACTCCAGCGCGTTCGGATAGAAGGCGACCGTATCATAGTAGCAATTGCGCTTGAAGTAGAACGACGGCGGCTGGCTGATGTTCTTCCGCACTTCCGGATAGGCGTCGTAGCCGCGGTCAATCCGCTCGGCAATGTACGGGATGGTGCCGCCCAAATGACTCAGCACGAATTTCAGTTTAGGGTACTTCTCTAGCACGCCCTCAAACATCAGCAGGGTAATGCAGAGCGACGTATCAACCAGAAAGCCGACCAGCGCCGTCGTGCGGTATTCCTGATACGCCTCAACGCCGGGCGGGCTGGTCGGATGGATCATCAGCGGCACGTCGAGCCGTTCTGCCGTTTCATACAGCGGCCAGTAAGCGCGATGGTGAATCGGCTTGCCGTTCACGTTGGCAAACAGCATCGCGCCGCGCAAACCCAACTTCGTCACCGCCCGCTCCAATTCGTCTGCCGACGCCTGCGGGTCTTGCAGGGGCAAGGTGGCCAGACAGCGTCGGCCACGATGTTGAAGTCGCCCGCGTAATTGACGAGGCGGCGGCCAGTCGCGTCGCGGGTAACCGAGCACGCCGCGGTTGGGTGCCGTTCGATTTCGTCCAGATACGCAAGCGGGTAATGATGGGTATGAAAGTCTAATTTCATGAGAGCACCACCTGATGAGGAGATAGGCGCCACCAGAGCCGGTGGCCGCGCAGAAAAAAAAGCCAGCCTCCACAAGCCGGGGCTGGAAACCATTAACGCGCTTTAAGAGCTCCTAACAAAATAAGATGAGCGCAAGCGGCGCGGTTTCGGTGCTGGCAAGAGCGGCTCAATCACTGCCCACCGTTCGTCGTCAATCAGGGGTTTCGTATCGGGGATCCTCCTACACCAGACTCCGCCGCATCATACCCACTGTCGAAACCTACCGCGTCTTTCTATATAGCAGTCCTTAGCGGTTGTACGCTTCGTAGGCCGACAATTGATCAAAAATAGTGGTCGCGTCAGTACCCTCATTCCGGTCTTCGTTGACAACACACACAATAGACTGGCTCGACGACGTGACCGTGGCCGAACCAATATAGTTATCAGGCACTAAGGTATCGGCCGGCAAATAGAACATCGCCAAGTTGTTGGGTGAAATTGAGTTGAGTGTCGGCGTAGTCGGATTGGAAGTACCCGTGATGCCCGAGTAGGCGATGATCATGGCTGTTGAAGCACTACCAATGTTCTGGCAGGTCACGCTCGTGTTATATCCATTGTAGCGCCTCAATACCGTTGGCGCGCGAACCGTTTGCGTGCCGGCGCTGAAGCTGAAGCCCGCGTAACTGGCTGTGCGGTTGTAACTATTCGCTTCATTCACCGACGCGACGATGGGTTGACCGTTGCTGCTCTGAATCGTGGCCGGGGTTAGCGTGCCATCCTGAATTTGGGGGTTATTGGGCGTGTAGAATTCAACTGAGGCCAGAGGGTTGACATTACTACGGCTATCAACCACACCGTTCCCATAGTTCACGGTCACCGTTGTGGCGCTAGACCCAATATTCTGTACAACTATCGCCGTACGGTAGCCATAGTAGTTCTTCATGACGATCGGCACGTAGAATGTGGGGGCACCGCTACTAAAGGGCATGTAGGTAAACAACGTGCCCGCCAGCGCGCCTTGCCCAAAGATGTTCGCCACCACGGCCACATTGCCGCTGGCGGTCACCCTCGCTGAATAAAGCGCGTTGGTCACCATGTTGGCTAAACCCGTCTGTTCAAAGTTGGCATAGCCATTGGCGGGCACATTTGTCGCCGTTTGCGTGGCGACATTGGCCCCGCTGCTATTGTAGATTTGAACGGTAATGCTGGCGACTGTCGCCTCGCTCACATTTTGGACTACCAGATTGGAATAGTAGCCATAATAGTTGTTGAAGACATCCGGTACGTACCAGGTCGTACTGCTGCGGCTGGTATCGCTGCTGTATGCGCTGCGGCTATTCGCCGTAAACTGACTGGTCACAATGGCGACTTTCTGATCGCAACTGACCCTCCCGGCGTATTGGCCGCTGGCAAAACCAACGAGGTCGGATAGGGAGGTTGAGGAGCGGCTGTTTTCCCAAACCAGCAGAGGTATGTCAGGAGTGTAAATGAGCGCGCCAGAGGGGTTAAAGAATTGATAGAGGCAATTGGTCGCGACACGACCCAGCGCGGCAATCGTGAACTGACTGCCGAAGGAGCCGCTCGGTCCCGGAATGGACTGCGAACCGCGCGCGAATACGGTGGCGCTGCCGGAGATGACGACCAGCAGCGCGAGGCTTATGATGATCCACTTCAGGCTACGCATAACTCGCTCCCGTACAGGTCAATTGTGCATCAAGTGGCTCAGGGCTTTTCGATTAGAGGCAACGGCACTCGCGAACGGGCGATAAAGCGCACGGCATCTACACCCACTTTGCTCGCCCGGTCTGTATCTTGAGTGTAGTCACTAACGTTGATTCTACCAAGGGTCAAATTGCTCCCGGCATCAAAACGATACGTACCTAATGAGAGCCACAGATTCGATGTTCCTAACTGGTCAACGATGGTTATCCTCACGCCATCTTTGTGCCACACCCAATAGTTTGCTTGCCAACTGGTGGCGTAGTTAGCAGGTATAAACACCTGCACCTCATAATAGCCGGCGAACGGAAAGGAGGGCTGCCAGCGCGCTTCGTAGTCGACGACCGTGTTGACGTAGGTATAATACATATCGCCGTTGGTGCCCACGCCCGTCACATACCACCAATAGAGGCAATAGCCACAAACACCCGACGAGTTTCGTAGCTCAAAGCCTGCATCCCCATCATCAATCATCACCGTTGCTCCGGAGTCAGGGGCAAGAATGGGTGTAGGTGGAGTCATCCACTGCCCATCAACCCAAAGCCAGGAGCTTGTAACGCCGGAATAGACCTGCCACGGATCAGTTCCTGCTCCGCTCCACCCGAAAGGGTCAACGGCATAACGGCTGATGGTTTGGAAAACTCCAAAGTGCAAGTGAGGACCAGTTGAATAACCTGTACTACCACTGGTGCCAATGATCTGCCCGGCAATTACCGTCTGATCTAGTTCGACTGCTATAGCACTTAAGTGACCATAACGCGTACTGTAGCCATTTCCGTGATCAATTTCCACACGCAAGCCATAGCTACAAGTCGGCCCGTTATGACACCCGGCAATTGCCCAGCCAACAGTCTTAACAGTGCCACCTGCGGCAGCAAGTACAGGCTGGTAGGACAGTGCAAAATCATAACCGTCATGACCATCATACCAGATACAATTAGTTTGCCCTTGTTGGGTGCAACCTGGTTTCTCCTCTCCATCATACTTTATAACGTTCGTGTATGTGGAGTTGGGGTAAACTGTATAGGTCGGATATCTATGGTCGAAATAAGAGTTGATCGTGGTTGTGCCATAGTACGGGCTAAGCAAGAAAGGGGCCGTCGTTTGTTGAAGCGGACTGGAAAAGCTTGAGGCTCGTACAACCAGCGGCTGGGAAGGCAGGCATATGCTCACCAACGTTATAACCACGACCAAGAAAAGCTTTGGTGGCGACATAGTAATATACCCCCTCCGTCCTATCTTACGCTACGATTAGAGTAGAAAGCCACCATCGAGCCATCTGGCGACCAAGCAGGATACAAATTGCCGACTTGACCATCGGGCACTAGACGCCATTCTTCTCCCGCTTGAACATCTACTATGTGGATGTTGACATGCCGAAGTGCGCTTGATTCCGAATAGCCTTCGCTCTTCTCCACAGGACTTTCCAGAGCCATGAAGGCCAAGAAGCGGCTATCTGGTGACCAGACGGGCTGTGGAAATCCCCATCCAGCCGCATAGGGGCCTTTTACTCTGCGCGGATTTGTCCCTTCAGCATCCGCGATCCAGAATCCTCCACAGTTAAGATAGGAGAGGAATTTCCCGTCAGGCGACCAGGAAAGTCCAAAATTCGCACATCCTCCTTGAACATCCACAATCTTTTCCAGATGGCTTCCGTCAGCCCAGGCCAGCCAAAGAATGCTCCGTGGCACAAACGGTGGGCGTTCGGCAAAGACGAACCGCTGCCCAGTAGGAGAGAAAGCTGTCTCGTCAGCCGTGTGCTCCGATAGCTGGCGTGATGGCTCTTGCCCCTCTACGTCCATCAGCCAGATGCCACTAAAACTTTGATTGAAGAGGACGAAATGTTTCCCGTCCGGATGCCAGCCGCCAAACTTGAGTTCTGATGGTAATGTACGCCGTTCTCGATCAAGGGTCTGGAAATATGGCGCTATACGGCCATTAATCAAATCCACAAAGACTAATCCACCTTGCCCAAAGGTGAGCGCCAGATACCGACTACCCGGCGCAAGGAACATGTCAGGCATCACCCCTCCCCAGAGCGGCAATACCATATTAGGCAAATTAGGCACATCAACCTTGATAGATGCTGTTTGTTGCGACTGGCCTGACGCATCTATTGAGTGGTAGTACAGCTCTTTCTTGATGACCCCATTAACGGTGCTTTCCGTAATGAACCAGATCCTTCCGCTGGGATTCGTGGCGGGCGTGCGCAGCGGGAATGGCGTTGGTGTTGGCCCGCCAGGGCGCAGTGGCGTCGGCCAAGGCGTCGGCCGCCAGGTTGGCGTCACCGTCGGGATGATCGTTGGGGGCGGTGGAACAGGCGTGGCGTTGGATGGCGTGAACCCGGGAAATGGCGGGGTGGGTGGCAGCGGATAAGGTTGTGGCGCTGGCGATGGCGTGGCCGCCGATGCAAGCGGGGCTGGGCTACTGCTGCCGCGTGCGCGCTCAAAGAGCCAGAAGCCGGCGACTACGATAGTCCCGATCGCTAGCAGGCTGATGCTAGAGCGGAATATTCTCGACAAAGATTTCATCACGATCCTCCAGAAAAAACATGCGACCGCTCATCGTCAATCAGGGGTCTGACCATCGGCTGTCCTCCTCCATCGAGTTCTCAGCCGCATGATACTCGAGAGTGAATCCTAGACGCTCATATTGTTAGAAGCTCTAAAGACGGCTATTGTACCAAACCGCGACGCCGCTGTCAAAAACT
>JACQEC010000027.1 GCA_016200765.1 Chloroflexota bacterium
AGCATGGTCACGTGCAATTCGTAGTAGACGAGCGTGTGAACGCCGTATTGCTTGGTGAAGCCTTCCGCCACATCGTTCTTGTGCTGCCAGACGCGCTTCAGTAGATCGCTGGTCACACCCATGTACAGCGTACCGTTGCGCTTGCTGGCGAGCATATAGACAGCCGGTGATTTCGTCATCTGTTGTTTTAGGCCAATGGTCAGGAAAGTCGGTATGCCCGATAATCTATACCGGCAGTCCCTCGCGCTCCAGCGCCAGAACGTCGGCACGCAGGGCGTAGAGCCGGCGCAATGGGTTCCCCCAATGCAGGCATCGGGTTCCAGCCGATGCTGTTATTTCGATTCCGCTCTGCTCACCGGTTCGGCTCCAGCACAACTTTGATCACCCCGTTGCGCTTGTCCGCCGCGTAAGCCAGCGCCTTGCGATAGTCGGCCAGCGGGAAGCGCGCGCTCAAGTAGCCGTCGAAGTTCAATTTGCCCTCGCGCAGCCACTTCACGACCAGCGCGAAGGTGTCAATCGCCTCGCCTTCCCACTGCTCGCGCCCGTGGCCGATGATGCCGATCAGGTCAACCTCCTGATACCAGACCGGCGTCAGGTCAATCGTCATCGGCTTCAACTCCACGCCCACCAGCACCACCGCGCCGCCCGCGCGCGTCCAGCGCAGAGCGTCGCGCAGGGTGCGCGCCGTGCCGACCGTGTCGTAAATCAGATCAAAACCGCCCGTTAGAAACTCCACACCCAGCGCACTGCGGTGGTACGCCGCGCCCGTCAGCCGCGCCACGCCCCGGTAGCCCTCGCGCGCCATCAGCACCTCGTCCGCGCCCTTGCGCTTCGCCATCTGCGCCTGATGCGGGTACTTCGCCATCACCACGAGGCGGCAGTCCGGCTGGACGGCCTTGACCGCCTGCAAGGTCATCAGCCCAATCGTGCCCGCGCCGACCACCAGCACCGCTTCGCCGGGCTTCGGCGGGCGGCGCAGGACGGCGCGCACACCGACCGCGCCCGGCTCGATCAGGCAGGCCTGCTCGTCGCGGATGTCATCGTCCACCTTGAAAAAGCGCAACTCGTGCGCCACGATCTGCTCGCTCCAGCCGCCGCCCACCGACTCGGCGCGCCCGCGCTTCTCGCCGACCTCGCACAGCGAGTAGTTGCCGCGCGCGCACTGCGCGCAGAGCGGCTCGCGCTCCAGCGGCTGGCAGGTGTCGCCGCGCTGTAAGACGACGCGGTCGCCCACCGCCAGCGTCCGCGCGCCCGCGCCCGCCTCGACCACGCGCCCGACCACCTCGTGCCCCAGATACGTTTTGGAGTTGCCCGGCAGGGCGGCGGGCGCGATGCGCGGGTCGCCCTGAATGAAGGCGAGGTGCAAGTCGGTGCCGCAGATGCCCGCCAGCGTGGGGCGTACCCGCACGAAACGCTCGTGCGGCAAGGGCGGCTCCGGCCCATCGTTCATGCGCAGAGCAGAGGTTGGCAAAAAGTACGCGCCCGGCCACAGCGCGCCCAGCGCCTTGGTGAAGGCGAGGCGCGGGATGTTGAGTTCGTAGGTGATCGTTTTCATGGTGCCTGTGCGCCTGACAACGCTATCGCCGCGCCGCCCGGCTGGCCGAGCGCGTTGGCGCGTTCACGTCTGACGCAGGGTGCGCGGGTAGAGTGTGATAGGGCGATTGTATAACCGGACGCAGGAGGAGGCAAAGCACGGGCTCCTGCCGCCAGCCTCTATTGGTTTTGGCTCGTCGTGGCGCGCGGCCTATAATCAGGCGGCTATTGGATTCTACTCGTATCCCGGAGCCTATCCATGCAACGGAGCGTACTCGGAGATGAAAGTTCAATTCGCTGATAATGTCGGCACAAAACTTATCGTTGCGTTGAACCCCTTGTTGTCTAACGCCCGTGAGGTTCGCATTGCGGTGGCGTTCGTCAAGTATTCAGGCTTGCGCCTCATCGAGCCTGCGCTTGACCGTTGCCTGCAAAGCGGCGGGCAGATCGAATTCATTGTCGGTTTGGATTTTCGCACCACCGACGCCAAATCCCTGCGAGCCCTGCGAACCCGATCCATTGCGACACCACAATGCCGCCTCTATTGTTACAGCGATCCATCTGACAACGAAAACGTCTATCACCCGAAGCTCTATTTGTTGAGCGCCGAAAAATCGTTGAGCGGTATCATCGGCTCTTCCAATCTCACACAAGGCGGCCTCAAGGATAACGTCGAGGTCAACGCTATTTTGGAATATGAGGAGGAAGAGGAAGGCGCACAGGAGCTTCTGGACATCTACGCGCGCATCAAATTTCAGGAAACCCGCTTCGTCCCCGACGATGAATACCTCGACGCCTACGAAGAGCTAACCCATCAAGTGACGCTTTCGCGAAACAGCGCGGCTGACCGTGATTTGAGGAAGAGGCTAGAATTTCTTCGGCAGAAGGAGCAGGTTCTGCCAAAGCCGTTTACCGACCCTGAATCTCTCCGCGGCTGGCAGAAATTGGTTTTTGACAAACTCCCGGCGATAGAGTTTGGCACGAGCGATCTCTACCGCTATGCGCCCGAGTTCCAGCAAGAGTATCCGGACAATCGAAATGTCGAAGCCAAGATCCGTCAGGTGCTCCAACAACTGCGCGATTCAGGGTTGATTAACCATTTGGGACAGGGCCGCTGGGTTAGATACACACGCGGGTAAGTTCTACGGCAACAGGCTCCGGCGCACGGCGGATTGACGGAGATTACCAGATCACGCAGTCGCCCCGCATATCAGGCTACTCATAGTGCAGGGCTTCCACAATCGGCAGGCGCGCCGCTTGCCGCGCGGGCAGGAGGCTGGCCGCCACCGCCATCAACAGCGCAACCGCGACGGCGAAGATCAGGCCGGCCAGCGGGAACGTATACGTGAAGCGCGACGTGAGCGTGGCGGTCAGCACCTGCGTGAACCCGTAGCCGAGCGCCAGACCGGCTAACATGCCGAAGGCGGCTCCCGCCGCGCCCAGCAGCAGCGATTCGGCCAGCACCATGCGCCGCACCTGCGCCTGCGTCGCGCCGATAGCGCGCAGAACGCCGATCTCCCGCGTGCGCTCCAGCACGTTGATGGTCAGCGTGTTGATCAGGCCGAGCAGGGACGGGATAATCAACACGATCAGCACCGCGTCCAACCCCAAAAACGCCTCGTCAAATATCTGGCGCTGGTCGGCGCGCCAGTCCGCGCTCCACGTCAGCGAGAACTGCGGGTACGCCTGCAACAGTCCCTCCAGGTTAGCCTTCACCTCATCGCGCTTCGCGCCCGGCGCAAGGTTTGCCATCAGCATCACGTCTTCGCTCTTGTGAAAATCCTGCGCCAGATTTTGCTGTGAGATATACAGCGTGTTGATCTTCACCGCCAGATAGTCACTGCCAATCGCCGCAATGCGATACTCCTGCGGGCCGTCCGGGGTCTGCACGCTCACGCGGTCCCCGACCTTGAGGTGCTGGGCAAGGGCGAAGACCGGGTTGGCGATGGCCGCCACCAATTCGAGCGAGGCGGTCGCGCCCGCGCCGGTCAGGACGATCAGTTGGCGGCGCAAGGCGGGCGAGGCGGCGGCGACGCCGCTCGTCTGCTGGGCGAGGGCCAGCGCCGTGGCGTCAAACGTTTCACCGGTCGCGCTGGCGATGGTCAGGTCAACCAGTCCGGAGATGCCGAGCGGGCCGCTCTGTAAGGCCGCGAGCATGGTCGGCACAAGCGTGTTGACGGCGAAGATGACCGCCACGCCGAACACAATCGCCAGCGTGGTCAGCGCCGTGCGCAGTTTGCGTCCGGCCAGATAGACCAGCGGAAGCGTGATAAACGTTTTCACCGATATGATCCTCTTGATCCTCGGTCGCTAACGAGTGGCGTGCGTTACCTTTTTCTCCCCCCACTGCCTGTGCTATAATCCCGCCCACAGCGTCGCCCGCCCCAACCCTGAGCCTGTCGAAGGGAGCCTGTCGAATGGCCGCGCTTGCAGGCACGGCGGCTGGAGGGCTTCAGCCGGAAGCGGAGGCTTCGACCCCATGAAATGGTTTTACGAAACCCTCTATGGTCGCTTTCGCGCGCCGTGGGACATTGGCCCGCGCGCGGAACTCGTCCAGTTGGTCGAAAGCGGGCGGCTCAAGCCGTGCCGCGCGATTGACCTCGGCAGTGGCACGGCCAGCAACTGCATCTTTCTGGCCCAGCGCGGGTTCGAGGTGACCGGTGTGGATTACGCGCAGGCCGCGATTGAATTGGGGCGCAAGCGCGCCCGCGAGGCCGGCGTCAGCGTCCAATTCTTGGTGGACGATCTGACCCGCCTGCAAAACGTTCACGGCGCCTTTGATTTGCTCGTGGACTATGGCACCCTTGACGACCTCGTTCCGCGCCATCGAGATTTGTACCTGAAAAATGTTCTCCCGCTGACCCACGCGGGTAGTCAGTTCTTGCTCTACTGTTTCGAGTGGCGGCAGAGATGGTGGGAAGGGCTTCTCCTGCGCCTGTTGCCGTTTTGCGGCGCGATGGCGCTGGAGCCGGGCGAGGCCGCGCGGCGCTTCGGCGAGCACTTCACGATCGAGCGCGTCGCGGGCGAGACTGACTTCTCGAAATACCCGCCGGGCTACGCGGTCTATCTGATGACGCGGAAGGCCGAGTAGGGCAGCCATCACTTTGCCCGCAGCACCCGCTTCAAAATCTTCCCCGTCGCGCAACGCGCGCCTTCAGTCATCTCGTTCTCCCCCCCCCCTTATTTTAGCCGCCTAATGCACTACACTCCAAAGACTGGATGCGCAGGAGATGACCTGCTCTTCCATCATGCTTCGTCCATCGCCTGCGCTACCGCCCATAGCGCGTCCCACGCGGCGTAGCGGGCTTGATCGCTTATTGCAAGGCTTCTTAGTCGGTTGCGCGGATCGGCGGCAAAAGCATGCAACGATTCTCCGATCTTGTGGAGTTGCGCCCGTATACGCCGGACAGCGGGACCATTGCACAACTGCTCTAACGCCTCTGCGGCGTTTCCGCGCACGTACTCATTCTCATCGTTCAGCGCGGTCAAGAGGGCAGCCAACACTTCGGGGGTGGCGTTGCGTAATCGCCCTAACGCCGTTGCCGCGTTTCCGCGCACGCCCTTACTCTTATCGTTCAGCGCGGTCAAGAGGGCGGCTAATACTTCGGGGGTGGCGTTGCCTAATCGCCCTAACGCCTGTGCCGCGTTTCCGCGTACACCCCCATTCTTATCGTTCAGCGCGGTCAAGAGCGCGGCTAACACTTCGGGGGTGGCGTTGCCTAACCACCCTAACGTAACTAACGCGTTTCCGCGCACGTACTCCTTGTCATCGTTTAGCGCGGTCAAGAGGGCGATCAACACTTCGGGGGTGGCGTGGCCTATCCGCCCTAACGCCTGTGCCGCGTTTCCGCGTACACCCCCATTTTTATCTTTCAGCGCAGTCAAGAGCGCAGCTAACACTTCGGGGGTGGCATCGCCTGACCGCCCTAACGCCACTACCGTGTTTCCGCGCACGCCCTTACTCTTATCGTTCAGTGCGGTCACGAGAGCGGTCAACACTTCGGGGGTGGCGTCGCCTGACCGCCCTAACGCCAGTGCCGCGCTCCTGCGCACGTCCTCGTCCGCATCATTCAGCGCGGTCAAGAGCGCAGCTAACACTTCGGGGGTGGCGTTGCCTAATCGCCCTAACGCCTGTGCCGCGTTTCCGCGCACGCCCTTACTCTTATCGTTCAGCGCGGTCAAAAGGGCGGCTAATACTTCGGGGGTGGCGTTGCCTAATCGCCCTAACGCGCCAACCGCGTTTCCGCGCACACCCTCATTCTTATCGTTCAGCGCGGTCAAGAGAGCGGTCAACACTGCGGGAGTGGTGTTGCCTAGCCACATTAACGCCAGTACCGCGTTTCCGCGCACACCCTCATGCTCATCGTTGAGCGCGGTCAAAAGGGCGATCAACACTTCGGGGGTGGCGTGGCCTATCCGCCCTAACGCCATTACCGCGTTCCTGCGTACGCGCTCATTCTTATCGTTCAGCGCGGTCAAAAGGGCGGTCGGCACTTCGGGGATGGTGTTGCCTAATTGCCCTAACGCCTCTGCCGCGTCCCCGCGCAAGTCCTCACTCTCATGGTTCAGCGCGCTCAAGAACCCGCGCAAGGCATCCTCTCCAGCCTCTGTGCCCTGTATATCACGTAGATGGCCTATAATACGTCGGCGCAGAGGCTCGTATGCGCCGGCACCCTGACGGTCAAAATAGATCATTAGCAGTTGCCGCACCACGCGCTGGCGCAACGCCGCATCAACGCCCACGCAGTCACCCATACAACGCCCTGCCAGCAAAAGGTCGCGGTGCAGGATGTCCTCATAGCGGCTTGGCTCGTAGCCCTGCACTGTGGCATCTTCGCCTTCAGCCAGTATCGCTGTACGGATCAGGTCGCTGGCGTCATCGGGGTAATCATCGCTCAAGAAGCTAATAGCGAGACGGATCGGCTCCTCCCAGCGCGGCTGGTGGCGGCGCTCGTAAATTCGCCGCGCCGTCTGGTCCCGCCGCCGCACCAGCTCGCGCGCCGCGAAATATTCCTCGAACGTCAGGTGCATGAAGCCATAGACTTTGGGCGCGCGCTCGACGAAGATACCGGTGTGCTCGCGCACGCGCTGCAAGAACTCATCTACTGCCGTCTCCACGTCTTGGTGGTCGGGCGGCAGGCCGCGCCATGTCCCCAGCGCCTGCGCTAATTGGTCTTTGACCTCGCCCTCACTCGCCTCGCCGCGCGACTTGCTGGCGTGCAGCCAGTGCGCCAGCGGCCCGAGCATCCGCCGCGCCTCATTCTCCTTCACCACTTTGCCGGACGGAATCCCGCGCGCCAGTTCCCAGTCTTCAAGCAACGTCTTCACCGCCAATTCGTACAACTCAACGCGGCGGCTCGGCAGGTGCGCGCCGGCATGATGAATGAGCGCCAGCACCGTCAGCATCAGCGGGTTCGCCGCCAACCGCTTCACGCCTTCGTTCTTGTCCACCGCCTTCACGATGCCGTCTATCTCGATCTGGGCCCGCCGCGCGACCTCGGCGTCCGCCGCCGTGGGCGTATGGAACCGCTCGACCGCCGGGCACCAGCGGTTCAGAAACTTTTCGATCTGCGGGCGTGCCAGTTCACGCAGGGTGAAATGCGCGAACCCGCCGCCCAGCGGCGCACTGCGGTAGCCGGCAATGCGGCTGGTCACGACAAAACGGTTATGCGGGTGAAGGCCTGCCGCGAATTCCTCAATGCGCCGGGTAATCTCAACGCGATCGCCTGCCTCAATAATCTCATCAAGGCCGTCTAGTAGCACGAGCGCGCGTCCATTGCGCAGCGCGTTATAGAGTACTTCGCCCAGCGCTTCTGTCGGTGCGTCCACACTGCCGAATGCAGTCGGCAGAAACTCACGAAGGCTCAACGCGCGGTCTTTCGTAAACGCATCGGCATAAACGGCGACGCGCAGGAGAATTGGCAAGCGCGCCTCCCCATAATCGTTGCCGTCGTGGTCGCGCACCGGCGGGGCCGCGGGGCGGAATGGAGCAGACTCTGACTCCGCAACCGTCTGCATGGCGCGTGCAAAGTGTAGCGCGAGGAAGCGCATCAGGGTTGTTTTGCCAGCGCCCGGACCGCCGAGAATCGCCACGCGTGGGTGCTCGCGCAGTACAAGCGACAGATCTACCGGCTCGGTGCGTAGCTCGTTTGGCCTTAGACGTTGCTGCGCCTCCCATAGGGTATTCTCCTCTTCATCCTCGTCCTCTGCTGCGCGCGCACTCTCTGCCCGTATATCGGCGCCCGGGTTGTCGTGCGCTTCAGCGGTCAACAACACAAATATCTCGTCCAGTTTCAGCGTCACCGAGCGGCGCGTCTGCATAATACCGCGTGGGTCAGTGTACTTGTTCGTCTCGATGAGGTAGTCGAGGTATCTGACCCGCGCTTCGGCTATAGCCGCAGGAGACGGTTTTAGCGCATCACGGATTTCCGTCTGCACAACGAGTTGCTTTTGCCCCACCTTGTAGCTCTCAAGTTGCAGGAACAGTTCCAACGTATCGTGCGCTTTGTGGACCGAGATCAGTTCCTCGCGCAACCGCGCAAGGAAAAACTCTGCTGCAGGGCGGGCCCGGACTTTATCGCGGGGAGAGAGCACGGACACAAAATCCGCTTCGATGGCGTCGCGCGACTGCGTGTTGTACGGGCTGGCGATCAGGGCTTGCACAGCGTTCTGCACATTCGGCAAATAGTAGAAACCTGCGTCGTCTGTCAACGTGTGTGCTACCTTTTGGTCTTCATATTCGGTAGCAAAGCGCGTTGCCGCTCGCTCGATTGCCTTGTCCAAATCGCCCGCGAACGCGCGGTCGGAGCGCAAGCCTTCGATGCGCCTGCTCATTTCCTCACCGGCGACTTTCTTTGCCTGTTCGGCAAGGAAACTCGCCACCCCATTCCAGATTTTTTCTTTTACGCTGTCGGGTAATGGAAGTGTTAGCATGGCTACCTGTCCAATTCTGCTTGCTTGCGTCCCCGTCCTTCAGTGCATTATAATCGTGCTATGCTGATCGCGCGACCCACTCTGTCTGAACAGGCCATCCTGCCTCAAGTCATAACGGCTTTGCGCGCGGCGCTAACCGATCGGCTGGTGGCTGTCGTCCTGTTCGGCTCGCGAGCGCGCAACGATGCCTCTGCCGAGAGCGATTGGGATATGCTGGTCATCGCCGAGAACTTGCCCGCCAAGACCTTTGAGCGCCATCTCTACCTGAAGCGAATCCTCCCACCGGATTGCCGCGGCGCCGTATCTATGCTGGCGCGCACACCCGCCGAATTTGAAGCCGCTGTGTCTTCTCTCTATCTGGACATCGCCCTTGACGGCCAAATTCTCTACGACCCGCGCGGTTATGCCGCCGAGCGACTAGCCGCCTTGCGCCGGCTCATCGAGCACGCCGGCCTCTATCGTGAGCGCACCGCCGACGGTGATCTGTGGCGCTGGCAGGTAGAACCGGCTCAACCCTGGTCTCTGTCATGGCCATAGCCAGCGGGCAGATGCCGCCTGACGCTCGGTATCGCTTGCGGCTGGCCTGCTTCTCTCACTGTCCCCGCAACACCCGCTTCAAAATCTTCCCGGTCGCGCTCTTGGGCAGTTCCTTCACAAACTCCACAGCCTCCGGCGCTTTGTAAACCGCGATGCGCTCACGGCAGAAGGCGATCAACTCCTCGCTCGTCGCCGCCGCGCCGTCCTTCAGCACCACCGCCGCCCGCACCGCCTCGCCCTTGAGTGGGTCGGGCGCGCCATAGATGGCTAACTCCTTCACCGCCGGATGCCGGTAGAGCACCTGCTCCACCTCCGCCGGCCAGACCTTGAAGCCGGAGACGTTGATCATGTCCTTGACGCGGTCCACAATGAAGACGTAGCCCTCGTCGTCCATCGTGCCGATGTCGCCGGAGTGCAGCCAGCCGCCGCGCAGTGCGCGCGCCGTGTCTTCCGGCTTGCCCCAGTAGCCCTGCATCACGCCCGGCCCCTTGATGCCAATCTCGCCCCACTGCCCCAGCGGCAGTTCGTTATCTTGCTCGTCCAGTATCTTCAATTCAAAGTTCTCGACCGCCGTGCCGACACTGCCGAACTTGTGCCGGAAGTCGTGGTTGTAGCAGGCGAACGGCGAGCACTCCGTCAGCCCGTAGCCCTCATAGACCGGCCGGCCGAAGCGCTCCGTCCAGCGCCGCGAGATTTCCTGCGGCATCGTCGCCGCCGCCGAGAACTCGTAGCGGATGGACGAGAGATCGTACTTGGACAAATCCATGTTTAGCAGATTGATGTAGATGGTCGGCACGGCGAAGAACATCGTCACGCGCTCGCGCCGGATGGAGTCGAGCACGGCGTCGGGCACAAAGCGGCGATAGAGGACGAGCGTGGCGCAGGCGGTGAAGGCGGCGTTCATGATGAAGTTCTGGCCGAAGACGTGGAACAGCGGCAGGAACAGCGCCAGCCGGTCGTCCGGCTTGTATCCGGCGTGATGCACCGTCGCATACAGGTTGGAGACGACGTTGCCGTGCGTCAGCGTCGCGCCCTTCGGGAAGCCGGTTGTGCCGGAGGTGTAGAGCAGGAGCGCCGGGTCTGTGGGCCGCAGGTCGGCGGCCTTGCCCTCGCTCGCGCCCTTGCTCAGCCAGTCGTCGAGCGCGATCTGCCCGTGCGGGTCGCCCGCGCACACGACGACCTGCCGCAATGACGGGCAATCGTCACGCCGAACATTGGGGAGCAGATCGCTCACCGTGAACAACGCCACCGCGCCGGAGTCGTTGACAATATACGCCACCTCCTCCGACTTGAGGATGGCGTTGACCGAGACGGCCACCGCGCCCGCCTTCAACACCGCCAGATAGCAGACGGCGAACTGCGGGATGTTCGGCAGGTAGATCGCCACACGGTCGCCGCGCTCAACCCCGTTGGCCTTCAGCGCATTGGCCAGCCGATTGGCGCGCGTATTCAGGTCGCCATACTGAAGTTGCGCGCCCTCGAAGATGAGCGCGGGCTTGTTGGGAAAGAGTTTTGCCGCGCGTTCGACGTGTTGGGCAATGTTCATCGTCATTCACCTCACGCGGCAATCGCCAGAGCAGCCAGCTTCTCGACACGCGCATCAACCTCGCGCAACATCTCTTGAACCCTATTGACGGTTTCCTCATCGAACATCGGCTCGCCGCACTGCTCGCAGACCCACGCCGGCAGATCGTCAATAATCAGGTGATAGCCTTTGCGGTTGGCGGCAAAGCTCACTCGCTGACGCGCTAGTTGGGCTTGACCGTGCATGCACATCACGCTCTTCACCCCTTTCGTGTCTGCCAGTTCGGTTACACAAACGCCAGCGCGCGCTCGTCGTGCTCGCCCATCGCGTTCACCAGCGCGCACAGCCAGCGCACCGCGCCCACCGCGTCGTTGAGGTCCATGGTCTCGACCGGTGAGTGCGAGTAGCGGCGGCAGAGGCCGAGGCCGCCGGTCGGGATGCCCTCGCGCGCCAGATGGATCGTCGCCGCGTCGGTGGACGATTTGCCGATGACCGTCGCCGGTTGGTAGGCAACGCCCGCGCGCTGTGCCGCTTCGTGCATGATGCGCTTCATCGAGCCGTGCATGATACTGCCGCTGTTCGCCAACAGCATCACTGGCCCGCGCCCGATGCCCGTTGGCATCTCCTTGTGGTAACTCACGTCGGGCGTGTCGCCGCTCATGAACGTGTCTATCACGACCGCGTAATCGGGGTTGGCGTGCTCCGCCGCCACCTTCGCGCCGCGCAGGCCGACCTCCTCCTGCACCGCCACCAGCCCGACCAGCGTGCCCGCAATGGTTTGCCCTTGCAGTTCGCGGAACAGTTGCAACAGCACCGCGCACGAGATACGGTTGTCAATGCCCTTGCCCACGATACGGTCGGGGTTGGTCATATGCTCCAACTCGCTCAACCAGACCCACGGGTCGCCGATGGCGATGCCCATGCGCCGCACCTCGTCGGCGGAAGCCGCGCCGACATCCACATACATGCCATCCATCGGCTGGACGCGCTGGCGTTCCTCTGCCGACTGCAAATGCCCGGACTTCGCGCCGACGACGCCGAGGTGGCCGTTGACCCACACCTTGCGCCCGACGATCAGCGAGTCGAGCACGCCGCCCAGCCGGTCAATCTTCAGGAAGCCGTCGGGCAGGATGCTCTTGACCATACCGCCGATTTCGTCGGAGTGAGCCGAGACCATCAGGCGCGGGTGCGCGGCGCGGCCTTGCTTGACGGCATAGAGGTTGCCAAAGCGGTCCACCTCAACGCTGTCGGCCAGCGGCTTGAACGCCTCGACCAGATAGCGCACTACGGGCTGTTCAAAGCCCGGCGGCGCGTGCAGGGCGGTCAGTTCACGCAGAGTGGTGAGAAGTTGATCTTTCAAGGGTTCTCCTACGTCTACTGTTTCCACACATTTAGCCCTACGGCTCTTGGTTGCCAATCACACTGTCGGTACAATAATAAATCTTCAGCGGTATAAGTTGATCATCAAATCTAGTAGCAAGGCCGAATGCAACTAAACGATGCATTCCATCCGTAACATAGTATTTACCATCGTCCCTCATTCCCTGAAGTTTATCGGTAACAAAACACTCCCCAAGTCGATCCCAAGACCCTTGAATAAAAAGCTCATAGTAGAGTTTGACCTGAGGCCCATTCAATCCACGATAGTCGGGTCGGCTTGGGGTATCCAAGAGTGTTGGCCATTGTCTTATTTCTTCAATTGCTGTAGTAATGAGTGGATGATCTTCAAGTCGAGGATTGGGATTCCGAGGAGACGAATTGATGATCAGTTGTGCGAAATCCCCTCTGGTAAGCTCTGCCCAACAGCAATGTTTAGACGTCAGTGATCGCTTGATCATGTCAAGGTCAACTTGACATAGTTTAGGATCTGCATGCAACCGCAGTCGCAGAACTTCTCGCTCTTCGGCATTAAGCTCTCGAATGATCCTCATCTCACACGTTACCAAAGATTTAACTTTAGTTATTACAAGTTCAGCAACACCACCCCATCTATAGCTCAGTCAATAGCCCCGCCACCACCGCCGCGCGCATGGGCAGCATGCCCACGATGATGTGCTCGTGGGGCGAGTGCGCGCCGTTGCCGACCGCGCCGAGGCCGTCTATCGTCGGGATGCCCAGCGCGGCCGTGAAATTGCCGTCACTGCCGCCGCCGGTGCCGGTCTCGTCCAGCGCATAGTCCAGTTGCGCGGCAATCTGCTTGGCCTGCGCGAAGCGTGCCATCGCCTGCGGCGTGCGCTCCATCGGCGGGCGGTTGAGGCCGCCGGTGATGTGCAGGGTCGTGTCCGGCGTGGCCGGTTGCAGGGCCTGCGCCGCCTGCTCGATGCGCGCCCACTCGCCCACCGTCATCACCCGCACGTCAATCTCGGCGTGCGCTTCAGCCGCCACCACGTTACTGCGCGTGCCGCCGCCCACCACGCCCACGTTGACCGTCGTGCCCTTGGCCGGATCGTTCAGCGCGTGGAACTTCACAATCTGGTGCGCCAGTTCCACAATGGCGCTGCGCCCCCGCTCCGGGTCTGCGCCGGCGTGCGCCGCGCGCCCTTTGACCGTCAGCCAGAATCCGCCGACGCCCTTGCGCCACGTCTTGAGCGCGCCCTGCGGCCCTACGCCCGGCTCCAGCACCAGCACCGTATCGCTCCGGCGCGCCTCGCTCTCAATCAGGCCGCGGCTGGTGCGACTGCCGGTTTCCTCGTCGCTCGTGACCAGAAAGACCACCTTGCGCGACGGCATCAGGTTCAGCGCGCGCAGGGCTTTCAGCGCGTACAGGCCGATGACGATGCCGCCCTTCATGTCGAAGATGCCGGGCCCGCGCGCGATCCGGCCTTCGTTGCGAAACGGCATCGCCGCCAGCGTCCCCAGCGGATAGACGGTATCTATATGGGTCAGGATGGTCAGTTGCGGCTTATCCTGACCGCCGCCGCCAAACTCGGCGCGCAGGTGATTGCCTGCATCCGGTTGTGGCGCCGTCTCAACGCGCCCGCCCGCGGCTTCAAACTGCGCGCGCAGAAACGCTTGCGCGCGGTCTATCGCCGCTTTGTCGTCGGTCGGCGTCTCCAACTCGACCAGCGCGCGCAATGAGTCCAGCATGGCCTCGCGTTGCGGCTGAAGATAATCGTGTATGGTTTGGATCATGGTATGCAAGCCTATCGTTCAAGATTTATCGCGCTTCCCACTCCGCCACGGCCGCGCGAATCAGCGCGCGCGCTCGCTCGTCGGGCACGGCGTCCACCTCGTGATACATCTGGCCGCCCACCTTGATCAACAGCCCGCCCGCCTCGCCGATGATCTCCATCTCGGGCAGCCCCGGCTGTTGGCGGCGCTTCGCCTGGACGATCTCGTTAATCTGCGCAAACATGCCGGCGATCTTATCCGGCTCCTCTGCACGCGAAGCCGTTTTTTTCGGCCGCGGCGTCCCCTGCGCCGGCGGCGTTTGCGGCGCCGTGTACGGCTGGGGCGTCAGGCTGTCCCGCAGGCGGGCGAAGAACGGCGCGTTAAACTCGTCGGCGCGCTCTGCCGGCAGGTCAGGCGCTGGCGG
>JACQEC010000093.1 GCA_016200765.1 Chloroflexota bacterium
GTAACTGGGCGCAGTGTGCGCGGAGCAACTCCAGCAACTGTTCGAGCATGGTAAGCCTCCCATCCTGCATCTGGTCAACCACTGGCTCGATAGTTTACCCGACCTCCGCTCTCTGTAAAAATCTAAATGGAGAATTGCTGCCTGCTATGAATAGAAAACCCGCTGAAGCGGGTTGAGACCGGTTCGCTCACTGCGCTGCGTGACGGGCAACCGGGTATCAGGCAGAAGGGTCGGAGAGGTGAGAGGGTCTGCGCTCAGGGCGCAGCCACGGCCAGCCCCCGATCCAGTCGGGGGCCAGCCATGCGGTTGTCCCACAGCGTGCGGTGTGGCGGTTGCTCCGCCCCGACGAATCTGCGCTATACCCTGCGAACAGCGGCCGTTCAGCGACATGCGCTGGCCGTTCAAAGTGTTAGACGCAGGTTCGGCGGATAGTGTATAATAGGCACAACCCGTACCCACTGCAAGAGGCATAATGTGAACACCTTTAATCGTATGGTTGTGATCCTGATATTACTCGGCACGATTGCCGGATCGGCGCTGGCCGTATTCGTGCTGCTCTTTGCCAGCCCGTTTTTGGCAACGATCTTTGCCAATCTTGGCGCCACATTGAATTCGCCTAAGGCTCTCGAACTTCGCGTTGAGTTGATGGTGATCGCGCTAATCTTCTTTGTGCCTAGCGTCGTTTTGCTGTTGTTTGAGGTGCGGCGATCCGAAGGCAATTCGATCCGGATTAGTCAGGTGACGGGCAGTGATGCGCGGCTAAGCACTGGCGCGGTGCTGCAAAGTTTGCGATACTATGTGGATGCGCTGCCCGGCGTTGTGCGCGTAAAGCCGCAGGTGATGACTCGCGCCAAGATGATAGATGTCAGACTGGACGTTGAGACAACCCCGGACATTGATGTCCGTGCTAAAACGGAAGAGATAGCGCGTACTGCGCGCGGTGTGGTCGGGGAAAAACTCGGTCTGCAACTCAATCGCCTGAGCATTCATATCCATCAAACCCAGTATCCGCGGCGCAAGCCGGCCTCTACTGAAGGGGCAACCGCACCGGCTCCGCGACCGCAACCGGCGCCGGCGAAGGAGCCGGTTGTCGCGGCCAGCGGTCCGGCCGACGTCAACACCAGTCCGGTGGAGAACAAGAATCCGCTGACGTAAGCCATTCCTGCGATAAACCGAATTGGAGACGCCTTGGACGAAGGCGTTGTGAAGAGCAGAGGGTTGTTTATACAAGCGGGGCCGCTAACTGCTATACTCGGCGACGTCACGCTGAAATTGGCATCCCGAACAGGTAGGGAGGGATCCATGTCACTCATCGTGAAACCCATGCATAGGATGCTGCTCACCATCGTGCTGGCCGTGTGTGTTGCCGGTTGCAGCCCTGTCAGCACGACCGGGCCGTCCACCACACTGCCCACCGCAACGCCCACGCTCGCCTCAGCCAGACCGACGCTCACACCCACAGCGGCACCTACCGCGACGCCCACGAGTCCAACCGCCGAGGTTGTGATCAAGACCTTACTGGTCGCCGAACAAGCAGGTGATCTCGAGCAGGTTATGCGCTTCTACGATGTGAATGCCTCCCACATCCTGCTCGAAGCGACGACGAGCAAACGCTCCGCGAATTTCACAACCTACTACAACAGTCCAGATCAGTTGCGCGCGTATTTCGCTGCGCTCCTGCAAGACCATCTCACGGTCGAAGTGTTGGACGTGCTCGTCTCTACGAATGTTCCGCCTACGTTCAGCGCTGGGTTAGGCGGCAAAGCCGAGCAAGTCACCGTGCGCTCTCGGCAGTCGCTCGATTCG
Source organism: Chloroflexota bacterium (assembly GCA_016200765.1). GTDB lineage: Bacteria > Chloroflexota > Anaerolineae > JACRMK01 > JACRMK01 > JACQEC01. The sequence goes on from JACQEC010000093.1 coordinate 1,807, forward strand.
CAGCGGCAGGCGGGCTTTCAGTTTGCGCAAGTCCTCGACAACTATCTTGTAGTGGCGGGCAAGATCATCAGCCAATCCACGATCATCGCGCACGCCGTCCCAGCAACGGCCACCCCACTCGCACCGAACGCATTCCCCACGGGTGTCTATGCTGCGACGCGGAACGCGCCTCCCCCGAACGTGGCTTTCGGCCACGGGTTTCTGGTGTTCGCTGAGCAAAACCGGTTTTATTTAATCAGTGCTAACAACGGGATCTTGGACAACGGACCCTATCAGACCAGTGGTAACCAATTGCTGCTCACCTCCAACGATCCTGACTGTCAGAAGGCGGGCCGCTCACCCGACTTTACGTATCAATGGGCTTTAGAGGGACAACTCCTTAACCTCACGACAGTGGTGGATCGCTGTGGGTCGGGGCATGCGCTGATCTTCGTCTCAGGCCCGTGGACGAGACGATGGTAGCCCGCCCGACGGCGATAGGCTCGCGCGCTGACGTTCGCTGTGGCGGCTGTGCCATCTCAACCCCGGAGCGCGTCCGTCAAACGACGCGAGCGCCAACGGAGAACGGCTTGGTTTTGCATGTTCTACAGCTTACCTTACTTGGTCTCAATTAGACAAGGTGTCAACCGAAATCTTTTCAGAGCCCACACGACATTATGGGAACGATCCGTTGGCGGAAACATGCCAACGATGCGCTGGCGGCTCGCAGCTAACGATGTGCTGATACCAGCCTGCCGTTGAGCACCAAGACTCCGTCGCCAGCCTCGACGCGGTCAAATTGCAGGTTGAGCTGAGCGTCGTCTATACTGTCGGTCACACTCTTGGAGATGGTCGGCAGCCAGTCTCGCGGCAGGTCAATGGATCCGACGCGAATCTGCTGAACGCCGATCACAAGCCTCTGACTTTGGACGTATGGTGTAGCAACAATGAAGACCTCGGGGTGGAACAAGCACACGCCACTCGTTGCTGAGGCTGAGGCGGAAGTCTGTTCGGCCCGGTGTGAAGAATTGGTTGCGCACATTTTCTTCAAGTTGGTCGGCTGCCGCGTTAGAAACGGCGATCTGATTGGAACCCGATACCGGACTGTCGAAGCCAGAAGTGGCGATGAACGCCGCCGCGCAAGCGAGGCTCAAAAGCACGAGTGTCAGGGCGACGCGACGATGGATAGATCGCAAGGTGGCTTTCGGATCATTCTGAGGGTTATTGAGCCGCATTATACCATAGCGAACACATGACATCCGATCAGTTGGTATGCACTCTTGAAAGTCTGCTGTTTGTGGCCGCTGAACCCGTTGAGGTATCACAGCTCGCGGGTGCGCTCGGCGTCAGCGCGGCTGAAGTGGAGGGGAGACTCGCGCAATTTGAAGAGCTGTGCCGGACGCGAGGCGTGCGTTTGCAGCGCAAGGGACAGCGTGTGCAGTTAGCGACCGCACCGGAGTCTTCGCCATTTGTCGAGAAGTTCCTGGGCCTGACGGCAACAACGCGGTTGTCACAGGCGGCGCTGGAGACACTGGCCATCATCGCCTACCGCCAGCCAATCACCCGCGCGGAAATTGAAGCGATACGCGCGGTTGATTGCGACGGCGTCCTGCGAACGCTGGTCGCCCGCGAGCTGATTGCCGAAGTCGAGCGGCTGGACACCGTTGGACACCCAATCCGCTACGGCACGACATTTGAGTTCCTACGATATTTGGGCCTTCAGCGAATGAGCGACCTTCCACCGCTTGATGACCGTGAGCCTGCGATGGTGGGACCATTGGCGCGAACCGATGACTAAACTGAACTCAGACCGGGCGAGAGGGGGCGTGCGGCTGCAGAAGGCGCTCGCCGACGCGGGTGTGGCATCGCGCCGCCATGCAGAAGACCTCATTCGCGCCGGACGGGTGTTTGTGAACGGTCAAGCCGTACAGGCTATGGGTGTTACTGTGCACCCGCTGCATGACCAGATCGTCGTAGACGGCCGGCCGATAATCCAGCGTGAAGGGCACACTTATCTTATCCTGCACAAGCCTCGCCGCGTGCTGACGACGGCCAGCGATCCGCATGGTCGCCCAACCGTCATGCACTACGTCACGGGGTTTGGCCGGGTGTTTCCCGTTGGGCGTCTAGATTACGAGAGCGAAGGGCTCGTATTCATGACCGACGATGGTGATCTGGCGAATCGCCTGATACACCCGCGCTACGAACACGAGAAGGAATATCGCGTGCTTTTGGCCGGCCGCCTATCGGACGCCACCATGAAACGGCTACGCCGGGGCGCAGAGCTCGACGATGGCCGGGCGGCACCGACGCGCGTTTCGATAGAGAAGGTTGAAGGCGCCGATACATGGGTGCGTATCATCTTGAAAGAGGGACGAAACCGCGAAATCCGGAGAATCATGGAAGCGTTGGGCCTGCAAGTCAAGCGACTCGTTCGCGTGCGCCTTGGGCCGCTTCATTTGGACGACCTGCCGCCAGGGGAAGTGCGCCGCGCCACGCGCGCAGAACTGGCTGGCTTGGAGACGATTCGAAAGGCGTGAGACCGCTGATCATTGCCATTGATGGGCCATCAGGATCAGGTAAGAGCACGGTCGGCGAAATGCTGGCCAAACGGTTGGGCTATCTTTATTTTGATACGGGGGCCATGTACAGGGCTGTGACGCTGGCGGCTCTGCGAGGCGGGCTGGATTTGACCAATGAGGCGCAGGTCAGCGATTTGGCTGAGCGGCTGCAAATTGATGTGCATTCCCCGACCGTTCAGGATGGCCGCCAGAATACGGTTTTAGCCGATGGCAAAGACGTAACGGCGGAACTGCGTTCAAGCATCGTTGACGCCAATGTATCGCGCGTGTCCAGTTATCCGCGCGTGCGCGCGGCCTTGGTGCGACAGCAGAGAGCGATTGGCGAACGTGGTCGTGTCGTGATGATCGGACGGGACATCGGCACGGTGGTGCTTCCGGCTGCCCATCTCAAAATATTCTTGACGGCGAGCGAAGAGGAGCGCGCACGACGGCGCTACCAAGAGAACTTGAAGCGTGGTGATACGCTGGCTTATGAAGACGTGTTGGCCTCGATGAAGGGCCGCGACGACCAAGACTCGGCGCGGACAATTTCACCGTTGCGACCGGCTGACGACGCGGTGTGTATTGACACCGACCACATGGCCGCCGAACAGGTGGTGGACGCGCTTGAGAAGTTGTGGGCCTAAACCTTGGGCGCCAAATTCTACCGACTGGCTAATCTAATCTTGCGCATTGCGTTTCGCGTCGCACTTGATCTGAAAGTTGAGGGCATCGAAAACGTCCCCAGCGACGGACCGCTCATTGTTGCGATCAATCATACGAGCTTTGTGGACCCTTTGCTCGTCGGGGTAATGGTGCCGCGCGATGTGGTGATGATGTCCAAGATGGAAAACTTCAAGTTGCCGATTGTGAGAGCGCTGGTCAAAGCGTACGGCGCATTCCCGATACATCGGGGCGAGGTTGACCGCGCGGCTCTCAAGCGCGCGCTCGAGGTCTTGCGCGAAGGCGGGGCGCTGCTGATGGCGCCGGAAGGAACACGCAGTAAGGATGGGCAACTGCAGTCCGGACACGATGGGCTGGCGATGATTGCGGTGCGAACCGGTGCGCCGATTCTCCCGTTTGTGATCGCGGGCGCGAAGACCGTATCAGGCAATTTGGCAAGGCTGCGCCGCACAGCGGTAACCGTGAGAATCGGCGCTCCGTTCTTATTGGCATCGCAGTCGGACAGGCAAAGAGCAAGCCGCGAGGACTTACGAACGCTCACCGACCAATTGATGTTGCACATGGCCGAACTGCTGCCAGCCGACCAGCGCGGCGCGTATCAAGATCGGTTTGCATGATGGGCGCGAAATGGAGAACCGCAAGAGCCGCGTCCAACCCGTGAGCGGGCGCTCGGAATGAAGGTTGTGATGGTTGGGCCGTTTGGCCTGAGCCCGAAACAAACCATGGCCAGGCGGGCACTGCCGATGGCTCGCGCGCTGGCCGAACGGGGCCACCATGTCGCGGTTGTGTTGCCGCCTTGGTCGAATCCGTCGGATTCTGGACGCTGTTACGATGACGGGGGTGTTCGCGTTGAAAACCTCGTACTGCCACCTCGTATTCCGTTTATCTTTGAGCTATTGCTCTGCACCGCGTTAATCCGGCGTGCGCTGGCAATCCAGCCGGAGGTGATTCACTGCTTCAAGCCAAAGGCATACGCCGGTGTCTGCGCGTGGGTCGTATGGCATTTGAGGGGCCTCGGCCTGACCCGCGCGCGGCTGGTTGTAGATAGCGATGACTGGGAGGGGGCCGGCGGCTGGAACGAGGTCGAGCGCTACTCATGGCTGTTGAAGCGGTTTTTTGCTTGGCAGGAGCAGTGGGGGCTGATCCACGCCGACGCCATTACCGTTGCTAGCCGGACACTTGAATCACTGGTGTGGGGACTTGGCGTATCACCTAGCAAGGTCTTCTACGTGCCGAACGGAAGCAGCGATGTTACGATCGAACACAGAGTAGAACCTCGCGAGCCCAACCTGCTCTTGTACACGCGCTTCTTTGAGTTCAAGATCGAGCGTGTGGCCCGCCTGTTTGCCGCGATAGGCGCGCAGCATCCAACTTTGCGATTCACCGTCGCCGGCGCTGGCTTATTTGGCGAAGAGCAGATTTTCATGGAATGGCTGAATCGCCTGGGGCTTGGTGGTCGCGTGCAGATGTTGGGCTGGGTGGCGGCGAGCGATCTTCCCGGTGTCTTCGCTCAAGCGACGCTGGCGTATTATCCTTTCGACGACACGCTGCTCAACCGAACGAAGTGCGCGATCAAACTGGTTGATTTATTGAGCGCGGGCGTACCGGTCGTGGCCGAAGCGGTTGGACAGAACCGAGAGTATATTGTGCATGGCGAGTCAGGACTGCTCGTAACATCGGAGGATGAAGCGTGTTCTATGGCCGCCGTGAACGAATTGTTGAATGACCCCACCTTGCGCGAACGCATCAGCGCCGGGGCGCGCCGGCGGATGAGCGATCATTTTCTGTGGCGGCGACTGGTCGCAAAACTTGAACAGGCATATGATCCGTAAGATTACGCGGGCATGGTTCGACTGGGTTTTGGTCATCTGTTGGATGGGCGCAATCTATTATTTCTCTGATCAACTCGACCCGCCGGTGCCTGGGCTTGAGTATTGGTCGGTTCGCAAGCTCATGCACAGCATTGCGTATGCGCTGTTATTTGTGTTGTGGCTCCGGGCGCTGGGACATATCAGCGGGGACGCGCTCAGCCAATCCTCGCGCCGTACTTGGCGGCTTGCTATTGCCGCGACCACTACATACGCGATCAGCGATGAACTGCACCAACATTGGGTTGGTCGCGATGGCAACGCGCTCGACGTCGTTATTGACTCGATGTTGCCGTTTCTAGCATGGGTTCTGATGGAGGCTCGAAAGGCGACTCGATGGTGGCCGCAGAAGCGGCTGGATCGCCCGTAGGCGGCGCGAGTTCAATGGTGATGTCACCAAAGAGCTCGACCTGCATGACTTGAATTTGCCCCTGTTTGATGAGTTCGAGTACGGCGAGGAACGAGACGACGGTCTCTAGTTGGGTGGCGGCCAGCCCCAGCCACGTCTGGAATGAGACGTGCCCATCTGCGGAAAGACGTTGTTGGAGCTCCTGCATCTTGTCACTGATACGTACTACCAGAGGCGCTACTACGTTGCCAATGGGAGCCGCCCGCTGAGCGTCAAGCAGTGATTTGGCCCATTGTGCCAGATGACTTGGCGTGGCATTGGATAGGTCGAGCTTGGGCACAGCCCTAGGTTGGGGCGCAATGCGGGCGTAGGCGCGCCGACCCTGGCCTTCCCAAGCCTTCAATTGTTGCGCGATCTGTTTGAACTGACGATAGATCAGAAGTTGTTGGGTCAAGTCGTCGCTGGCGTCATCGGCCAGTTCTCCACTGGTGACGGATTCCGGCGGAAGCAAGAGTTGTGATTTCAGCAAAAGTAACTTGGCGGCGACAACCAAGAACTCGGCGATTGGAGTGGGATTGGCGCTCGGCATGGCGTCAAGATAGCGTATATATTGATTGGTTACCTGCGCAAGTGAAAGTCGCGTAATGTCCAATTGCTCACGCTCAATCAAGTGAAGAAGCAAATCGAGCGGTCCTTCAAAGTCTGGCAAGCGAATCGTGTAAGCGGTGGCAGCACTTGTGGTCATGCGAGCCATTATAGCGTATGGAGACGGAGGCGACAATGAAGGTGGCGTGGCTAGCTGTGCTGTGCTTGGGTTTGGGGCTGAGCGCATGCAGTCTGACTGACGCTGTCAGCCCGCCGCAGGCGCAGGGCAGTGTGGACGTTCTCGCCTCGGTGAACGGAGTAAGACTGACACGCTCGGACTTTGGCACGCGCAGTGCGCTGGTGCAGACCGCGGCGTGGCTGGCTACCGGTAGTATTCTGAGCGACCTATCCGAATCGAAAATCGTTGACCAATGGGTTGATTCCGAGCTATTCGCACAGGCGGCGGCGAAGGCAGGCGTTACGGTGAGCGACGACGATGCGACCCGGGAAATTGAGCGGCTGTTAAACGAGGCGAAGCTTGACGAGATCGGTCTTGTCCGTCAATTGAACCTCGTCGGGTTGACCCGCGAGGACCTCATCCAATATGAGCGGCGCGCACTGGCTGTGCAAGGATTTGTCGAAAAAGAATTGCTTGCCGGGGCTTCGGAGTCGGAACGGGCAAGCCGCCTCGCGACGTGGCTAATACGACAGAGAGGCACGGCCGTTATCGAGAAGCCGGCCGAGATGGCTAGTCCGATGCCGGTGGGCGCGTACGCGGGCGCTGTCGCGCCCAACTTCAAGTTGATGGGACTTGACGATATTGCACGGCAGTTGGCATCAGAGCGCGGCAAACCGGTGCTCATCAATTTCTGGGCGACATGGTGCGGGCCATGCCGTCGTGAAATGCCCGCCATTCAAGCGGCTTACGACAACTTCCGAAATCAGGGACTGGTCGTATGGGGGGTTGACGTTGGTGAGGGGCGTGACGTTGTAAGCGCTTATGTGCAGGAGCTCAATTTGCGGTTCCCCATTCTGCTGGACTCGGACTCCAAAGTATCGCACGCCTACCGCGTTTTTGGGTTACCGACCACAGTCTTTGTTGACCGCAGTGGGGCGATCAAAGATGTCGCTATCGGCGAAATGGAAGCCCGTTCGCTCGACCTCTACTTGAAGCGGCTGTTGAACTAGACGCGCTCCTCCGGATTGAACAATTTCTGGTATTCCTGCATGGCAAAGCGGTCGGTCATGCCGGCGATGTAGTCACACACTACTCGCTCCAACTGGGCGCTCGCACGCCGGCGTTGGGTTGCCTCGGGCAACATGAGCGGCTCGGCACAATAGGCATGGAACAGCTGGGTCAGAATGTGCCGCGCCTTAAATGACATGCGCATGACGCGATGGTGGCGATATAGGCGCTCAAAGAGGGCACCTTTCAGGTCTTTGTTCTTGACGATCATGCTGGGTGAGTAGTTGGCGATCTTGGCGGGCAGTCTGCGCAAGTCATCAACGGACATCACAGACTGCTGCTCGAGTTGTGCCAGCGTGTGGGCGACGACATCGCTGACGAGCACGTTGACCAGATGCCGGATGATGCGATGGCGCGTCATATCGTTGAAGATGTCGCCCGCCGTGAGCGCGTCAAGAGCCTCACGCCACAATTCCACGCCGCGCAGGTCAGCCGGGTCTAACATGCTGGAACGGAGGCCGTCGTCCAAATCGTGCGTTGTGTAAGCGATTTCATCGGCGAAGTTCACCAGCTGGGCTTCTAGCGTCGGCTGGAGGTCAGGCTCATAATCAACGGCATCTGATTTGTCATACGACGTCTCATGTTTGATGATCCCTTCGCGAAACTCCCACGTCAAGTTAAGGCCCGGGTAGTCGTCGTAGCGCTCCTCGAGCTCCTCCACAATACGTAAGGTCTGCGTGTTGTGGTTAAAGCCGCCATGATCGCGCATTAGCGCATGCATCGTTTCTTCGCCCGAGTGGCCAAAAGGCGTATGTCCGAGGTCGTGCGCGAGGGCGATACCTTCGGCCAAATCCTCATTACACAACAGTGCGCGTGCCAGCGTCCGAGCGATTTGCGCGACCTCCACCGTGTGTGTGAGCCGCGTGCGGTAGTAGTCACCCTCGGTGTTGACAAACACCTGTGTTTTGTACTCTAGACGTCGAAAGGCCGTCGTATGGATGATGCGGTCACGGTCACGCTGAAAGGCGGTGCGGTATGGCGGCTCCTCGTCAGGGTAGGCACGCCCGCGCGAGTCGCGACTCTTCATGCCGTATCCGGCGAGATTCCTCTGCTCGGCGTCTTCTAATTGTTGGCGGATCAGCATCGGCGCTCCTCAGGTCGCAACGCACGGGTTTTGTTGCCGCGATGACTGATGGCGGCACAAGCCTGGTCACTCGAAGTCAAAGGCGTCCAGCAAATCATGCTGTGCCAACTGTTCGGCCTGTTTGAGCCGCGAGGCAAACTGGGTCAGGTCCAAGACTTGCATCTGCTCGAATTCGGTTTTTGTCTTCTCGACAAGGTGTTTAACGATGGTCAGCAAGTCCGCCGCGGGCACGAATGGCGCGCGGAGAATATGCCGCTGGCGCTCACGCGCGCCATCGTCCTCGTAGGCATAGGCCAGCAATTCGAGCGCGTCATCGCCGATTTCTTTCGTGAGAATCCTAAATTCGGCGGCGCCGTTCGGTGAGCCGTTGGTGGGCGACTGATGAATAACGAATACTTTGTGAAGGCGCTCATGGCGTGCCAGATGCATGCGCACCAACGGGGCAGACGAAACCGGATGAGATGGCTCGGTCACGGTGTGAGTGTAATCAACTGATCCCGAAATGTCAATCGCTACGCGCTTGAAGCGATGAGTCTGACTATGCTACAATACAACCAGTTATCCAATGTGGGGAGAGCGAATTGGCTGGCGGGGAACCGTCGCCCCAAGACCGCGGTCGCCGCTGGTCTGCGCCGCACAACGTTAGGCAGAGGAGTTGACGTATGCACGAGAATCGCCGGCATGTGTTGCGAGAGTTTGACCAAATGCTTAGCGAATTCGACCGCTTTTTTGAAGGGGTCTCGGGCAGTGGACGCCTGATCAGCACGCGCCAGCAGTACACGTGGTCGCCGCCGACCGATGTTTACGAGACGGATGAGTACGCCGTGGTGCAGATAGATATTGCCGGAATGCAACAGGAAGATTTCAGGGTGCTGTTCAGCGATGGCACACTGACCGTTTCCGGCACACGGCGTGACCCATCGGACAAGCTCGCCTATCAACGGCTGGAGATCGCGTACGGGGATTTCGTCACGCAGGTGCATGTGCCGTGGGCGGTCGCCGAGGCCCGGATCGAGGCGAAATACGATCGTGGATTTCTGTTCGTGATATTGCCGAAGCAGAGAGCGGAGCAGACACACATCCCCGTAAGAATCGTAGACACCGAGTAAGTCCAATCAGTACACACGTGCCAGCCGCGGAAGCGGATGGAGAGGTCTTATGCACATTTTAGGAAAAGGTAAACCGGATGAGGGCAATGGTAAGCCCGAGAGCGCACCGGCCATCCCCTCCGAATTGTCTATCTTACCCCTGCGGGGATCGGTTGTGTTTCCGCTGACGGTATTGCCGTTGACGGTCGAGCAAGCGCGCTCGATCCAACTCGTGGATGAGGCCGCTTTAGGAGCGCGGATCATTGGCCTAGTGTCCATCCGCGAGGAGCGCGCGGGTGTGGATCAGGCGGCACCGGAAGACCTGAACGCCGTGGGCTGTGCCGGATTGATTCACCGGCTGTTGAAAGCGCCGGACGGAAGCGTGCGACTGATCGTGCAAGGTATTGACCGCATCCGTATCAAGAAATTCACGCACACTGAACCGTACCTCAAGGCTCATATCGAGGTCATCCCGGATACGACCGAGAAGGGTGTCGAAGTCGAAGCGATCATGCGCAACACGATAGACCTCTTCCGGCGGCTCGTCGGGTTGGTGCCGCACCTGCCCGATGAGCTGATGATGGCGGTGATGAACGTCGAGGACCCGCGCCAATTGGTGTACTTGATCGCAACCTCTATCCGAATGAATCTGGTTGATGGTCAGGAGATATTGCAGTTGGATAGCATCAAGGACAAGCTGTCCAAGCTGAACGCATTGCTGACCCGCGAACTGGAAGTGTTGGAGTTAGGACGAAAGATTCAGAGCGAAGCGCAAGACGAGATTGGCAAACTCCAGAGGGATTATTTCCTTCGGGAGCAGATGAAGGCGATCCAGAAGGAACTCGGCGAGCAGGATGAGCAGGCGAAGGAATTGGAGGAGTATCAGAAGAAGATTGAAGCCGCAGGCATGAGCGAGGAAGCGCAAAAAGTAGCCCAGCGCGAGCTTGCGCGGCTGAAGGGGATGCCCGCGGCGGCGGCGGAATATTCCGTCATCAAGACTTATATTGACTGGCTGGTCGAGATGCCGTGGAGGAAGGCAACCGATGACCACCTCGACATCGCCGAAGCGCGGCGAATCCTCGATGAGGACCACTATGACCTGGAGGAAGTAAAAGAGCGCATCCTTGAGTATTTGTCGGTGCGCAAACTCCGCCGGGAACGCGGAGGCGCTGAGGATTCCGAGATACGGGGCGGAGCGATCTTGTGTTTTGTTGGGCCGCCGGGGGTGGGTAAGACATCGCTCGGCCAGTCTATTGCGCGCGCGCTGGGGCGCAAGTTTGTGCGAATGAGTCTGGGCGGAATGCGGGACGAGGCCGAAATTCGAGGGCACCGGCGGACCTATATCGGAGCCATGCCCGGGCGAATTGTGCAATCCATCAAGCGCGCCGAGTCGCGCAACCCGCTGATCATGTTGGACGAGGTGGACAAAATCGGCTCAGATTGGCGCGGCGACCCTTCGTCGGCACTGCTTGAGGTGCTTGACCCGGCGCAAAACGATACCTTCAGAGACCATTATCTGGATGTAGATTGGGATTTGTCACAGGTGCTGTTTATTACAACGGCAAACCAGTTGGACCCGATTCCCAGCCCGCTGCGAGACCGCATGGAAATCCTGGTGCTCGACGGGTATATCGAAGAGGAGAAGCTGCACATTGCGCAAAACTATCTGATCAGGCGACAGATGACGGAGAACGCGCTGAAAGAGGGCGAGATTACTTTCGATGAAGCGGCGATCCGACGCCTGATCCACGACTACACTCGCGAGGCCGGCGTTCGGAATCTTGAGCGAATCATTGGACAGGTTGCGCGCAAAGTAGCGACGATGATCGCCGAAAGCAAGATAACTGCGGCAGTCATTACGGAACAGAGCGTACCCGAATATGCCGGGAGTCCGAAATATTACTCGGAGGCAAAGGAGCGCACCCTAGTCCCCGGGGTTGCCACCGGCCTCAGCGTGTCGGGTGAGGGGGGTGAGATTCTGTTTATCGAGGCGACGCGGTATCCAACCAAACGAGAGGGTGCTGGGCTGATTATCACCGGCCAACTGCGGGATGTGATGAAGGAGTCTGCCCAAATCGCCGTCACGTATGTCCGCGCGAACGCGGAGCAATTGGACATTGACGAGCGCGTGTTCGACGAATCCGACATCCACATCCACGTGCCTGCGGGCGCCGTTCCAAAGGATGGGCCATCGGCTGGGGTGACGATGACTACGGCGGTCGCATCCCTGCTGACGGGGCGGCGCGTCTTAGACGGTGTGGCGATGACTGGCGAGGTCACGCTGAGAGGAGCGGTGCTGCCGGTGGGGGGCATCAAGCAGAAGGTGCTGGCCGCTCATCGCGCCGGCCTTACCAAGGTGATCCTGCCCAGGCGCAACGAGCGCGACATCGCAGACCTGCCGGAACAGGTGCGGCAGGAGATGACCTTTGTGCTGGCCGAGCGCGTGAACGAAGTTCTTGAAAATGCTCTTGAGATTCGGCCGGTTCGTGACTCCCACGCCAGCGTTATGGCAGCGGCCAATGGCGCGACGGATGGGGCCAAGCCGCAGTTGAGGGAGCCGGTCCATGACCCGATCATCGGCGGACTGCAGCCTAGCGGCTAAGCGGCGATGAATATCTCCGTTGGCATTCTCACGGTTAGCGACCGCAGCGCGCGCGGTGAGCGCCCAGATGAATCGGGACCGGTATTGATAGAGCTGGTGACGCGGCATCTCGCCGGCGCGGTTGTTACCTATACGGCAATTGTGCCCGATGAACTGTCTGAGATTACCACGGCCATAAAGAGTTGGTGTGAGTGCGGGGCACACCTTGTTCTGACCACGGGCGGAACTGGCTTTGCACCCCGCGATGTTACCCCAGAGGCTGTTCGCGCTGTGATCGAACGAGAAGCGCCCGGCATCACTTACGCCATGCTTCAAGCATCCCTGACCAAGACTCCTCACGCCATGCTGTCGCGCCCGACGGCGGGTATCCGTGGGCGCACGTTGATCATCACGCTGCCGGGCAGCCCCCGCGCATGCCGGGAGATATTCGAAATCATTGCGCCCGCGCTGCCTCACGGACTCGCGTTGCTTAATGAGGTCTCTGAAGCCGACCAATTCCACGATGCGACGCGAGAACGCAGGGCCTAAACCAAGAACTGCGTCCGATGGTCGGCAATGCGCCGGTTGGTGTTATTG
>JACQEC010000074.1 GCA_016200765.1 Chloroflexota bacterium
ATTTGTTCTTCGGCGGCGTGCTGCGCTTACTTGGCTTTCTCGCGTTGATTCTGCTCGTCGGGGTCAGTGGCAAACCAGGCAGGGGCGGGGTATAATCACGACGTGAATCAAAACGCGCGCCATGCTCGGCACGGCTGTTGCAAAGTCCGATGAATGTAGGGCCGGGTCTTGTACCCGCCCTGGTGCGGGCCGGGTGTAGGGGCAGGGCTTGTCCCTGCCCTAGTGCGGGCCGGGTGTAGGGGCAGGGCTTGTCCCTGCCCGCCCCTACCGATGGGCACAAAACACAAACCGCGTCAAGCAACTTTGCAACAGCCGTATCATTCTCGGCGGTTCGCGTTTCACGCCAGAGGCAACCTATGACTCGCTCCACATACGTTCTCTCAGCCGTACGCACTCCCATTGGCAAACTGAACGGCGCCTACGCTTCAACACCAGCCGTCGCGCTGGGCGCGGTGGTCATCGCCGAAGCCATCCAGCGCGCCGGTATTGACGCCCAGCAGATTGATGAGGTGCTGATGGGCAACGTCTTGCAGGCCGGAGAAGGCCAGGCGCCCGCCCGTCAGGCCGCCATTCGCGGCGGGGTGCCGGCGCACGTCGGCGCGACCACCGTCAACAAAGTCTGCGGATCGGCGCTGAAAGCCATGATGCAGGGCGCGCAGGCGATTGCGCTGGGCGACGCCAACCTGCTGGTTGTCGGCGGCATGGAAAACATGAGCATGGCTCCGTACCTCCTCCCCGGCGCGCGCCAGGGACTGCGCTTGGGCAATAGCCAACTGCTCGATGCGGTGATCCATGACGGCTTGTGGGATTCCTTCGAAGACTGGCACATGGGCAGCGCCGCCGAATTCATCGCCCAGCAGTTCGAGATTACCCGCGAAGAGCAAGATGAGTTCGCCTTGCGCTCGCACCGCCGCGCGCTGGCCGCATCAGCCACGGGAAAATTCCTTGCCGAGGTCGCGCCGGTCAGCGCGCCGCAGAGGAAAGGCCCGCCGCTCGCCGTCACCAAGGATGAGACGCCGCGCTCGGATACCAGCCTTGCGGCGCTGGCGAAGCTCTCTCCCATCTTCGACCCGAACGGCACGGTAACGGCAGGCAACGCACCGGGTATCACCGATGGCGCCGCCGCCGTCGTGCTCGCCAGCGAAGACGCGCTCGACCAGACCAGCATCGAGCCGATGGCGCGCATTACCGGTTACGCGCAGGCCGCTCTGGAGCCCAAGTGGCTGTTCGCCGCGCCCGTCCACGCCATTCGCAAGCTTCTGCAAAAGACCCAGACTACGCTCAACAACTACGACCTGATCGAGGTCAACGAGGCCTACGCCGCGCAGGTGCTCGCCAACGGCCACGAACTCGACTGGGATTGGGATCGCGTCAACGTCAATGGCGGGGCGATTGCGCTGGGCCACCCCCTCGGCGCGACCGGCGCCCGTATCGTCGTCACCCTGCTTCATGCGCTCAAGGACCGCGGCGGAAAACGCGGTCTGGCGTGCCTGTGTCTCGGCGGCGGCGAGGCCGTGGCAATGAGCGTTGAAATGATGTAAGAGCACCTTTCTCAATCCCTCTGGTCTGTGCTACAATGCGCTTGAAATTGAATCATGGACTTTGAACTGACGGAAACACAACAGCAAATCCGCGACCTTGCGCGAGAGTTCGCACTACGAGAACTCGCGCCTATCGCCTCGCAGATTGACGAGACCGGCGAGTTCCCCATCGAAACGGTCAAGAAAATGGGCGCGCTCGGCCTGATGGGCATCGAGGTTCCTGAAGCCTACGGCGGCGCCGGGTTGGACACACTGTGCTACGTGCTCGCCATGGAGGAAATCTGCAAGGTCTCCGCAGCGCATGGTACCATTATGTCCGTCAACAATTCTTTGGTTTGCTTGGGATTGAAGTTATTTGGCAGTGAAACCCAGAAACGCGAATTCTTGGTGCCGCTGGCTGGCGGCCAGAAGCTCGGCGCGTTCGCGCTGACCGAGCCCCAATCCGGCTCCGATGCGGGTAATATGCAGACGACCGCCGTGCGCGACAATGGCGACTACCGCATCAACGGGCGCAAGTCGTGGGTCAGCAGTGGCCCCTACGCCGACCTCGTCCTGCTGGTCTGCGCGACCGACCGCTCACAGGGCTCGAAGGGCACGTCGGCGTTCATCATTGACACGAGCCGGCCGGGCTTGATCCGCGGCAAGATAGAGCCAAAACTGGGTATCCGCGCCTCGGCGACCTGCGAACTGCTGTTCGAGAACTACACCTTGCCGGTTGGACAGCGGCTCGGCGAGGAAGGCATGGGCTTCAAGATTGCGTTGACCATCCTCGACGCGGGGCGCATCGGCATCGCCGCGCAGGCCCTCGGCATCGCTCAAGCCGCCTATGAGGCGTCGGTCGCCTACGCCCGCCAGCGCGAGGCGTTTGGCTCGAAGATCGCCGAATTTCAGGCCATCCAGTGGATCATTGCCGATATGGCAACCCGCATCGAGGCCGCCCGTTTGCTGGTCTATAACGCCGCGCTCAAGAAGGCGCGCGGCGACCGTTATGGCCAGGAGGCGAGCATGGCGAAGGTGTTCGCGGCGGAGACGGCGATGTGGGTGACCACCAAAGCCATTCAGGTGCATGGCGGCATCGGCTATAGCAAAGAGCTTCCCATCGAGCGCTACTTCCGTGACGCCAAGATCACCGAAATCTACGAAGGCACGAGCGAGATACAGCGGACGGTCATCGCGCGCCACCTCTTGGGACAACGGTAGTCTCGCCGCGCCCGCAAACAATGACAGCCGCCAACCCACCGTGCTATTAAGGACACCATGTCAATAGAGCCAAAGATCGCCGAACTGCGCCGCCTCCGCGAGGAATCCCGGCGCGGCGGCGGTCCCGAGCGGGTCGAGCGCCAGCACAAACAGGGCAAGCTGTCTGCGCGCGAGCGCATCGCGCTGTTGCTCGACGAAAACTCCTTCAACGAACTCGATGCCTTTGTCACCCATCGCGAAACCAACTTTGGCGTGGCCGACAAGAAGTTTCTCGGCGATGGCGTCGTCACTGGCTACGGCACGATTGACAGCCGGCTCGTCTATGTCTTCTCTCAAGATTTCACCGTCTTCGGCGGGTCGCTCGGCCGCGCTCACGCCGACAAAATTATCAAGATCATGGACATGGCCCTGCGCAACGGCGCGCCGCTCATCGGCCTGAACGACGGCGGCGGTGCGCGCATCCAAGAAGGCGTCGTTGCGCTCGGCGGGTATGCCGACATTTTTCTGAAGAATACGCTTGCGAGCGGCGTCATTCCCCAGATTAGCGCGATCATGGGCCCCTGCGCGGGCGGCGCGGTCTATTCCCCCGCTATTACCGACTTTATCTTGATGGTCAAAGACACGTCGTATATGTTCGTCACCGGCCCGGATGTGGTCAAGACCGTAACCCACGAAGACGTGACCTTTGAAGAGCTGGGCGGGGCGATGACTCACAACTCGATCAGCGGCGTCGCGCAGTTCGCCGCCGACAACGAAGAGCACTGCCTGCGCCTGATCCGCCAACTGCTTAGCTACCTGCCCCAGAACAATCTGTCCGATCCGCCAGGCCGTGTGCCGCAGGACGATCCGTTGCGGATGGACGACGCGCTGGACACCCTCGTCCCGGACAATCCGAATCGTCCCTATGACATGAAGGACGTTATCGGACGCATACTGGACGATGGTGACTTTTTCGAGGTTCAGGAGTTTTACGCGCAGAATATCCTGATCGGCTTTGGGCGGTTGAACGGGCGCTCCGTGGGTATTGTCGCCCAACAGCCGGCGGTGCTCGCGGGTGTGCTCGACGTGAACTCCTCCAGTAAAGCCGCGCGGTTTGTGCGCTTCTGCGACGCCTTCAACATTCCGCTCATTACCTTTGAAGACGTGCCCGGTTTCCTGCCCGGCCTCGGTCAGGAACATGGCGGCATTATCCGTCACGGCGCGAAACTGCTGTATGCCTATTGCGAGGCCACCGTGCCAAAGATCACCGTCATCACCCGCAAGGCCTACGGCGGCGCGTACGACGTGATGAACTCCAAACACGTGCGCGGCGATATTGTTTACGCCTGGCCGACCGCCGAAATCGCGGTCATGGGCCCGGAAGGCGCGGTCAACATCGTCTTCCGCCGCGAGTTGGAGCAGTCTGACAACCCCGAAGAAACGCGCAAGCAGTTGGTCGAAGACTATCGCCAGACCTTCGCCAATCCCTACGTGGCCGCGTCGTACGGGTATATTGACGACGTGATTGAGCCGCACACGACACGCCCGAAGTTGATCTCGGCGCTGGAAATGTTGCAAAACAAACGCGACAACAACCCGCCGAAAAAGCACGGCAATATCCCGCTCTGAACGCCCTGCATTCGCCACTATGTTCAAACGAGTCTTGATCGCCAATCGCGGCGAGATCGCCGTCCGCATCATTCGCGCCTGTCAGGAACTGGGTGTCGAAACGGTTGCCGTTTTTTCGGATGCCGACCGCAACGCCCTGCATGTGCGCCGCGCCCATTGGGCCTA